>JAISRR010000102.1 GCA_031273565.1 Zoogloeaceae bacterium
CCGTTACGATCTGGTCGAAATGCTGGTGATTGCCGTCAGTGGCGTTCTGTCGGGCGCGGACACTTTCGTGGAAATTGAAGCCTGGGCCAATGAGAAGCTGGATTGGTTTCGCCAGTACCTCAAGCTTGAACAGGGCATTGTGTCCCATGACACCTTTGGGCGTCTGTTCGGTTTGATAGACCCGCAGGAATTCGAAGCCGCGTTCCGTCGCCGGGTGAGCAGTGTATGACCCGCGCTCTGGCGGTGTTGAAACACATCACCCTGAATCTCATCCGTCCTGACCCTGTCCCGCGCAAGGGCGGCATCAAGGTCAGACGCCTGATCGCCGCCACTTCTGACGCTTATCGCGCACAACGCTTTGGTTTCGCTCCATATGCCTGGAACCGGTTATGACAAAAAGATTCATGCGATTGCCCTGAGCAGGAGGGCACTTTGAAGCCTTCCCCTTCAGGGTGGTATTGACACTGGGCGGTATTGGGACGGGTTTGCGCGAAATGGCCTGAACGCCTGTAGTATCCTGATTCTTTGTCGCCAAAAGAGACTGCCCGAATCGTTCCGGGGCACAGAAATTTTCAGAAATGTGGATCGACAGCCATTGCCACCTGCATGCCGAAGAATTCGCCACCGATCGCGCTATGGTCTGGCGGGATGCCTGCGCTCTTGGCGTCACTGCGGCGTTGCTGCCCGCCGTGACGATCGCCGATTGCGTCCGGGTTGACGCCTGTTGCGCGCACTACTCCGGCCTCAGTCCGGCTTATGGCATTCATCCCCTTTATGTCGATTCGGCGTCGGAAGCTGATTTGGAGCGGTTGAGCGGTTTGCTGGAAGGCGTGCGTCCGGTGGCCATCGGCGAAATCGGGCTGGATGGATTGGTCCCCCATGTGGATTTTGCCCGTCAGGAATTTTTCTTTGTCGCGCAGCTCAAACTCGCGCGCGCTTTCGACCTGCCGGTGGTGCTGCATGAGCGAAAAGCCGTCGACATGGTGCTGAAGCACCTGCGCCGCATCCGGGTCAGAGGCGGCATCGCCCACGCTTTCAATGGCAGCCGCCAGCAGGCGGATGAATTTCTGAAACTGGGTTTCAAACTGGGTTTTGGCGGCAGTCTGAGCTATTCCGGCAGTACACGCATCCGGGCGCTGGCGCAAAGCCTGCCGGAAGAAGCGCTGACGCTGGAAACCGACGCGCCGGATATGCCCCCCTGCTGGTTGCATCGTGCTCGCAACACGCCATCCCAATTACCCGCCATCGGCAGGGTTCTGGCCGATTTACGCGGAACAACGGTCGAACACATCGCCCGCCTGACCCGTCAGAACACGCTCACCGCCCTGCCCGCGCTGGCCTCCCGTATTGGGTAGGGCGCGTTCTCCGAACGCGCCGCAGGTTAACAACGGCGGTTTCTACGATGTCGCCCTACCGGATCTCGTGCTCGTTGTGCTCGGTCATACAGGGCAATTCGATGAGGGCGGCGGCAGGACAGGGGCGGGAGTAAAAATAACCTTGCAGCAGATCGCACTGCATGGCGATCAGTTTCTGGCGTTGCTCTGCGGTTTCCACGCCTTCGGCCACGGTTTCCATACTCAGGGTGTGCGCCATCAGCACCACGGCCTGTATCAGGGAGAGCGAATTCTGTTCGCTGCCGACGATGCCGTCGATAAAGCTCTTGTCGATTTTGACCACATCGACCGGATAGCGGGCAAGGTAGGAAAGCGAGGAATAACCGGTGCCGAAATCGTCAATGGCGATGCGGATACCCTGCTGGCGCAACTGGGAAAAGACGCTGAAGGTATGCTCGGGATCGTCGGCCATCGAGGATTCGGTGAGTTCAAGTTCCAGGCAATTCGGGTTGATGCCCGTTTCCTTGACGATTTCCAGCACCATCTCCATGAAATCGGGGTTTCTGAGCTGGCGGGGCGACACATTGACCGCGACTCGCCGGATGGGTAGCCCGGCTTTTTGCCATTCCACCATCTGCTGACAAGCGGTTTCCAGGCACCAGCGTCCCAGCACTTCGATGTAGCCGGTGCTTTCCGCCAACCCGATGAAGCGATCCGGCATGAGCAGGCCGCGCGTGGGATGCTGCCAGCGCACCAGGGCTTCCACGCCGTACATCACGCCGGTGCGCGAACTGACCTGCGGCTGGTAGTAGAGCCGCAATTCATCGCGCATGACGGCGCGCCGCAAATCGGTTTCCAGTTCGAGGCGTTCCAGAGAATCTGTGCTATCGCTTTCCAGAAAGAAGCGGAAGGCGGCGCGCCCGGCGTCTTTGGCGTTGTAGAGCGCCACATCGGCGTTTTTCAGGAGAAGTTCCGCGTTCTCGCCGTCGGCGGGATAAACCGCGATACCAATGCTGGTCGAGATGAAGACTTCCCGACCTTCCAGATTGAAGGGTTTTTCAAAGGAAAGCACCACACGGCTCGCCAGCATGGCGGCGTCGGCGTGGGAAGTGATGTCCGGCAGCAAAACAGCGAATTCGTCGCCACCCAGACGCGCCAGGGTATCGCCTTCGCGCAGCAGACCCGCCAGACGCTGACTGACCGCCGCCAGCAACAGGTCGCCCGCATGATGACCAAGAGAATCGTTGATGGATTTGAAATGATCGAGGTCAAGCAGCATGATGGCCAGCAGATATTGACTGCGGTGCGCCTGCGACATGGCGGTATTCAGGCGGTCGTTGAAGAGCAGGCGGTTGGCCAGCCCGGTCAGCGGATCGTGGTAGGCCAGATGGTGAATGTAGGCTTCCGCCTGCTTGCGCTCGGATATATCGGAAAAGAGACCGATGAACTGTTCCACATTGCCGTCTTCGTTGCACACCGCCGTAATGGACAACCATTCGGGATAGGTTTCGCCACTCTTGCGACGATTGATAATTTCGCCCTGCCAATGCCTGTCATTGTCCAGACAGCTCCACATGGCGCGGAAAAATTCCTGGTCGTGCAGACCCGAACCCAGAAGTTCGCCCGGCGTCTTGCCCTTGGCTTCGGCTTCGCTGTAACCGGTAATCTCGGTGAAAGCAAGGTTGACCGATTGAATCCTGCCGTCCGGCCCGGCGATGGTCATGGCTTCGGAAAGGTTTTCAAAAACGCTGGCGGCCACGCGCAGGCGGGCTTCGTCCTGATGCTGCACGGTAACGTCGCGGAAAGAAGCGACATAGCCTTGCGCAACATCGGAATCATCCAGACGCGGCAAGCCCCCTCCCATGAAGACCGCCGGGAAGGCGTCCCCGCCGCTACGCTGCAACCATTCCTCGCCTTCGTAGGAATATCCGGCCCGCAGGGCGGCGCGGAAACCGGAACTATCCACATTTTCCGGCAACCAGATGGTGTCAACATTGGTGCCGAGTAATTCTTTTTCGTTCCTGCCCAGCAGCATCTCGGCGCGCTGGTTCATGAAATTCAGGTTGCCCTGGCCATCGAAACTCAGGATGCCCTCGCCCAGATGGTCGGCGATGTTGTCCAGCAGCGAATGACTGCGTTCCAGTTACCGCGTCGTGTATTGCAGTCGCAGCACAATCAGCACCACGGAAACCACCATGATCAGGGAAAAGATCGCCATCAACCGCCGATAATTTTCCGCCTGCGCCGCCATCCGGTTATAGGTGCGAACATACTCGCCATACGCCTGTTCCAGATCCTGGGTGAAAGGGTTGCGCGCCACATTCAGCATTAACCGTTGCACGGGGATGTGATTGTTGACAATCTGCCTGCCGTGCGCCGCCAGCAGCGCGCCGCGCACAGACATGGGTTCGCGCCAGCCCCGACTGGCCGTTTCCAGACGCTCCATGTTCGCCAGAAGACCGGAGATATGCTCTGTTTGCTGTTCATTGGCGAACACGAGTACATCCCGGGTCACGCTGTTCAACAATTCGATGTCTTCCGCCCTGCCCGAATTCAACTGCCTGGAAAGATTGATGAAATGATAGAGGGAATTGACGAGCACGGTATTCTGGCGCTTGAAATCTTCCAGCGACGTTTCCTGTATTTCCCATGCCCGGATCGTGGGCTTCAGGGCATCCGGCAAACCCAGTTTCGTGAATTTATCCTGCAATTCGTTCAGCAAGCCCGTCACCTGTCCAACGGAATCCGACAGGGAGTCGTAGCCTTGCAACTGCCGATGCCTGAGACGCATCACATCCAGATCGATGCGGGTATCCAGCGTAAATATCTGGCGCACGTCCAGTTCAACCTGACTGCGATCCTGGTCGTTCAAGGCGCTGCTCAACATGTAAAAGACAAGCAGAATGCAGCCCAGCACCGCCAACATCAGCCAGGGCAGCAAGGCGCGCAAGAGCTGTCTGGATTTCATTGCAGTTGTTCTCCGGTCAAGGTATGCAGGAAGCGCACGATGGACTGAACGTCTTCCTTGGGCAGATCGACGCCCAACTGGTAGAGTCCCATTTTGGAGACGGCTTCTTCCAGCATTGCCGCCGAGGCATCGTGGAAGTAAGGCGCGGTAAGCGCCACATTACGCAGGCTGGGCACCTTGAACACAAATCTGTCTTCCTCGCGCTTCGTGACCCGGAAGCGCCCCAGACCGGGATCAGTGTCGTCGATCTGACGACCCGCGAAATAATCCTGCATCACGCCGAAACGCTGGAAGAGATTGCCGCCGACATTCTCCCCCTGATGGCAGGCCACGCAGCCATGCTGCCGGAAAAGCCGGTACCCTTCCAACTCCTGGCTCGTGATCGCGTTCGCTTCGCCCAATAACCAGCGATCCATGCGCGAAGGGGTAATCAGGGAGCGTTCAAATTCAGCAATCGCATTCTGCACGGCCGCCGCAGTGGGATTGCTGTTATAAATGGCGCGGAACTGGGCAAGCATCTCGTTGTCTTCCTGCAACTTGGCGAGCACCTCCCCCCAGGTCGACGCCATCTCCACGGGATTCTGTATCGGCCCGGCCACCTGTTCTTCCAGGGTATTCGCGCGACCATCCCAGAACTGACGGAAATTGAGCGAGGAATTATAGACCGTGGGCGCGTTGACCTCGCCCTTCTGTCCGCCCACGCCAATGGAAAGGGGAAGACGATCAACGCCGCCGCGCGCAAGGTCGTGGCAGGTGGCGCAACTGACGCTGTTATCGCGGGAAAGACGCGGGTCATGGAACAACTGGCGGCCCAGCTCGACCTTCCGCTCATCCAGACCGGTCGGCACCCGCAGGGGCGAGATCGGCTCATACAAACGGGAGGCGGGAACACTCTGATGACTGGAAGCATCCGGCTCTGCCTCAATCGCCGATTCGGTTTCTGGCGGGGAAGACAGGAAAAAAACATAAACAATCGCCAGTACAACGATCAGGACGCTCAAGCCTAGTCCTGCCGCCACTTTCTTCCACATGGGCGCGACCTGAGAATGCAGAGAATTCTTATTTGACATAATTTGTTGTCTGCGCTGTTATTAACAGCGCATAACACCTGTGGAACTCTCCCCATTCTAGCGACAGTTACAGGCCTGTACAATTAACGAAGTGAAATTTGTAGCGATCCCGCCTCATCCCGTGTTGTGTAAATTCCGGAGTTACCCGGCAACGGCACGGAAAAAGCCGCCTGAAAAACCAGCGGCTTGTACGAATGGGACAACCGGGCGACCGGATGATTATTGGGCCAGAGCAACCAGATAATCCACCGCGCCCTTGACTTCATCATCGGAAAGCGAAGGGTTGCCCCCCTTGCGCGCCATGACGCCCTTGCCCTGCAGGGCGGAAGTGTAGAGCGCTTCCCTGCCGGTTGCGATACGGGGCGCCCAGGCTGCTGTGTCGCCCTTCCTGGGCGCGCCCGCGAGACCAATATCATGGCACGTACGGCACACCAGCGCGTAAACGGTCGCGCCGTCTCTGGTCGCAGCGGCGGGCGCGGCAGTTTCGACTTCAGGCGTCGGGGGCGCTTCACCGGATTCCGGGGCGGATTCCGTGACCGTTGCAGTTTCGTCCTTCGCAGCGGCAGGTTCAGCGGCCAACAACTCGAAACGGGCAACCGGCCTGATGCGCGCTTCAACACCCGGATCTTGCGTCGTGTCGCTATCGCCTGGAGAGCAGGCAACCATCACCGGCAGGATCGTCACCGCAAGGATTGCATACATGATGGATCGGAACGAAAGCGGTGTAGCCATGCTGATTTCCTCACAGATACGGGGCGTCCAGGCTGCTTTGTCGCTCTTCCTGGGCGCGGCAGCTTCGGTCTCAGGCGTCGGGGTCGGTTTCACCGGATTCCGTGGTCGTTGCAGCTTCGTCTTCCGCAACGGCAGTTTCAGGTGCAGGTTCAGCGACCGACAACTCGAAACGGGCAACCGGCCTGATGCGCGCTTCAACACCTGAATCTTGCGTCGTGCCGCTATCGCCTGAAGAGCAGGCAACCATCACCGGCAGGATCGTCACAGCAAGGATTGCATACATGATGGATCGGAACGAAAGCGGTGCAGCCATGCTGATTTCCTCACAGTAAGTTTGAAAACAAAGATTATAGACTCGGCGTGAAATAATAAATAGCCGGATTGCAAATTGGCGGCGGCGTTTTGTTCGCGCAATGCGATAATGCGCCTTTCTTTTCTTGTGTCTGCCATGCCTATCCAATGGTTTCCCGGCCACATGACGGCAGCCCGCAAGAAGGCGGCGGAAACGCTTGCCCGCGCCGATGTGGTCATTGAAGTGCTTGACGCCCGCCTGCCTGAAGCCAGTTGCAATCCCATGATTCGCGCCCTGCGCGAATTTCGTCAGCGGCCTTGCCTGAAAGTCCTGAACAAGGCCGACCTCGCCGACCCCGCAGCGACCGCCGCCTGGCTGGAATTTTATCGTCGGCAATCCCCGGATTCCGGCGGGCGCGCCGACAGCATGGCGGTGGCGATTTCCTGCAAAAAAACGGGCGACGCCGCCGCGCCGTCCCGCATTGTCACCCTGTGCAGGCAACTGGCCCCGCATCGCAACGATCCAACCAAGCCCCTGCGCATGATGATTATGGGTATCCCCAACGTCGGCAAATCCACGCTGATGAATGCCTTGCTGAAAAAACGGGTGGCGGCGGTGGGCGACGAACCGGCGGTGACCAAATCCCAGCAAACGCTCGACCTGGGACGGGGCATGACCCTCACCGACACGCCGGGTCTGATGTGGCCCAAAATCGAACACGACGCGGACGGCTACATGCTGGCCGCCAGCCACGCCATCGGCGTCAATGCCGTCCTGCCGGAAGAGGTTGCCCTGTTTCTGGGCGAACGGCTGCTGAACCGCTACGCGCCCCTGCTCGCCGCGCGTTACCGGTGCGATACGACAGGCATGGACGCCGTTAGCCTGCTGGAAACCGTCGGCGAACGTCGGGGCTGCCGCAGCAAAGGCGGTGAAATCGACCGCGAAAAAGCCGCGATTGTCCTCTTGAGCGATTACCGCAGCGGCGCGCTGGGACGCGTCAGTCTGGAAACGCCGGAAACCCGCGCCCGGATGCTGGCGGGAACAGACGCCGCCCCCGCCGACTGAACCGGAAACAGTACGCGCATGAAATCCGCCTCCCCTGCCCTGCGCCCGCAAGACCTGACTGAAATCGACCTGTTTTGCGACGCCCTCTGGCTGGAAGACGGTCTGGCGAAAAACACGCTGGGCAGCTACCGCACCGACCTCGCCCTTTTTTCCGCCTGGCTGGACAAACAGCATCGCCCCGACCTGCTCGCCGCCGCCGCCGCCGACCTCGCCGCCTTCCTCGCCGAACTCGCCGCCGGAAAACGTTCCACCACCCAATCCCGCTACCTTTCCAGCCTGCGGCGTTTTTATCGCTGGCAACTGCGGCGGGGGCGCATCACCACAGACCCCACGCACCGTCTGGCGCGTCCCGTACCCATGGGACATTTGCCCAAAACACTGTCCGAGCGTCAGGTCGAACAACTGCTCGCCACCCCGGATGTCGACACGCCCAGAGGACAGCGCGACCGCGCCATGCTGGAAATCCTCTATGCCTCCGGTCTGCGGGTTTCCGAACTCGTCAATTTGCAACTGCATGAAGTCAGCTTCGACCAGAACGTATTGCGCGTCATGGGCAAAGGCGGCAAGGAACGCCTGACGCCCATGGGCGAAGAAGCGAGCGAGTGGCTGCGCCGCTACATCGGGGAGGGTCGCGCGAGGCTCCTGCACGGTCGTCTTTGTGACGCCGTTTTCGTCACCAATCGCGCCGCCCCCATGACCCGCCAGATGTTCTGGACACTCATCAAAACCTACGCCCGTCAGGTCGGCATTGCCGAACGCCTGATTTCCCCCCACGTCATGCGCCACGCCTTCGCCACCCACCTGCTCAACCACGGCGCCGACCTGCGCGTGGTGCAGATGCTGCTTGGACACGCGGACATCACGACCACCCAGATCTACACCCACGTCGCCCGCGAGCGGTTGAAGGCGTTGCATGAGCAGCATCATCCAAGGGCGTGAGGGGTGTGAATGAATGGTAGGGCGCTTTCTCCGAAAGCGCCGCTGTCAAATCCGGCACAACCATAAGCCAAGTCGCTACGCGCGCTTGACGATGATAGTTTTTTACAGGCTCTTTTATCTCACGCAAAAGAAATGGCGGAACGATAAAGCGTGTTCTGCCCTACCGCTGTTGAATCATCATCCCCAACCGCAAAAACCCTTCCCAGACATCGCCCGTATCCAGCCCTTTCATGCGGCGGTCGATGGTGGCGGCGAGTTCCAGCGCCGATTTAATGGCGCGGGCGTTGACCGCCCCGGCGGCGCGGCGGATTTGTTGGGCGCGCGCGCCCCAGATGCGAAGTTCCTTGCACAAGCCGTCGAAAGGCATGTGGCGCGCCAAACCTGCCTTGATTTGAGCAAGGGCGCGGATTTCTTCGGTCATTGCCCAGAGCACCAGCGGCGGGGCTTCGCCTTCCCGTTGCAAGCCTTCCAGCGTGCGGGCGAAACGTTGCAGGTCGCCGGAGAGCAAGGCTTCGCGCAGGTCGTCTATGTTGTAGCGGGCGACGTTCAGCACGGCATCGCGGATGTTGGCGGCAGTGAGGCGTCCGGCGGGATACAGGAGCGCGAGTTTCTGGATTTCCTGATGCGCGGCCAACAGGTTGCCCTCCACCCGTTCGGCCATGAAGCGCAAGCCTTCGTCGTCCGCCTGCTGTTGCTGGCGGGCAAGGCGGGCAGCGATCCAGCCGGGCAGTTCGGCCAGCGGCGGCGTGTTGAATTTGATGGCCACCCCCGCCTGCGCGAGCGCGGAAAACCAGACGGCTTTTTCTTCTTTCCAGTCGAGTTGCGGCAGCGTGACCAGCAGGATGTTGTCGGCATTCATGCGCTGGCAATAGGCGGCGAGGGCGCTGCCGCCCTCCTTGCCCGGCTTGCCGCCCGGAATCCTCAGGTCGATGAGTTTTTTACCGCCGAAAAGCGAAAGATTGCTCGCAGCGGCGGTGAGTTCTCCCCAATCGAAGCCGGAGAGCGCCGTCAGCGCCTCGCGTTCGTCGTACCCCTGTTTGCGGGCGGCGGCGCGGATGGCGTCGGTGGCCTCCAACACCAGAAGCGGCGCGTCGCCATAGACGACGTACAGGGGGCCGAGCGCCCTGTCCAGATGACTGGCGAGTTGTTCGCCCCTGATGTGCATCAGGCGTCGCCGTCCGCGTCGCCGCGTTTTTCTTCAGGCGGCTGTTCAGGCGGTTGCGCCGGTTGCAGGGGATGCTGGGTCGCCAGACGGCGCAGGATCTGCTGCGCCAGTTCCTTTTCCATGCTGAGCCACAAAAACGCTTCTTCCTGATCTTTGGACAATACCTGATTATCGTCGTAGGTAATTTCACGCGCGATGATGATCTGGCTGACCGGCGTCAACGGCGCGCCTTTGGCGTCCTCAAGGCGAAAACTGTAGGACAGGCGCAACTGGTATTCGCGCGCGCGTCCGTCGGCGTTTATGGCGGCGATGATGCGCTCGCGATGATCCGAGAGCTGCCGGAATATGGCCTCTGCCTGTTTCTCGTTTTCCACCAGCAGATCGGGCTGGCTGGCGCGCAATTGCCGTCGCAATTCCATGCCCAGCGTGCTGCTGGCGGATACCGCGACATAGAGGTTTGCATAAGGCAACTGCACCGCGCCGCGCAGGTGAAAACCGCAGGCGGCAACCAACAGACTGATGGCCAACGCCAAAAACAGACGCGGCAGAAACGGAGCCAGGCTGATTTTTTCCGTGATTTTTCCCATGCAGCGCTCCATCAGACCACGATATTCACCAACCGCCCCGGCACCACCACCACTCTTTTGGCGGGTTTGCCGTCCATGAATTTCCGCGCGGCGTCATGCGCCAGAGCAGCGGCTTCGATGGCGGATTTATCGGCGTTGGCGGCAATTTTCAGGCTGCCGCGCAGCTTGCCCCCCACCTGTATCATCAATTCGATTTCATCCTGCGCCAGCGCCTGTTCATCCACTTGGGGAAACGCCGCCCGCGCCGCGTCCGCCCCCGGCTTCAGTTCGGCGTAGAGCGCCTGGGCGATGTGGGGCGCAATGGGGAACAGCATCAGGGCAATGGCTTCGAGGATTTCCTGCGCCAGCGAACGGGCAGCGGGAACGCTCAAATCCGTCTTGTCATAAGCGTTCAACAACTCCATGACGGCGGCGACGGCGGTATTGAATTGCTGGCGGCGACCGTAATCGTCGCTGACTTTGGCGATGGTCTGGTGCAGTTTTCGGCGCAGGTCTTTCAAGGCGTCGGGGAAATCGGCGCTGCTGGCGGAAGCCTTGACAAGGCCAAGGCGCACATGCGCATGCGTTGCCCTCCAGACCCGGCGCAAAAAGCGATAGGCGCCTTCCACGCCCGCGTCCGACCATTCCAGCGATTGATCGGGCGGCGCGGCGAACATCATGAACAGTCGCGCCGTATCCGCGCCATACTGGTCGATCAGGGCTTGCGGGTCGACGCCGTTGTTTTTCGACTTGGACATTTTTTCAATGCCGCCGATGATGACCGGCTGTCCATCGGTTTTCAGCAACGCGCGGACGGGACGCCCGCGCGCATCGGTTTCCACATTCACGTCCGCCGGGTTGATCCATTGTTTCTTGCCGTCCACTCCCTCGCGGAAAAAAGTCGGCGCGACCACCATGCCTTGCGTCAACAGTTTTTTGAAGGGTTCGTCAGCAATATGCACGCCACTGGCGCTGCTCACATCACGAATCAGCTTGTTGAAAAAGCGGGCATACAAGAGGTGCAGAATCGCGTGCTCAATGCCGCCGATGTACTGGTCAACGCCACCCTTGCACCAGTAATTCACCCGTTCATCCAGCATGGCGCGGTCATTGTCCGGGCAGGCGTAGCGCAGGAAATACCATGAGGATTCGACGAAGGTATCCAGCGTATCCGTTTCGCGCCGGGCGGGTTGGCCGCACTTCGGACAGGTCGTCTCGTAAAATTCCGGCATTCGGGCGAGCGGCGAACCCGCGCCGGTGATTTCCACGTTTTCGGGCAGCAGCACGGGCAATTGTTCGTCGGGCACAGGCACATCGCCGCAGCTTTCGCAATGGATGACGGGAATCGGGCACCCCCAGTAACGCTGACGCGAAATGCCCCAGTCGCGCAGCCGCCATTGCACTTTTTTCTCGCCCAGACGCAAGCGCGCCAAATCAGCGGCGATGGCCTCCACCGCCTCCGGGTAAGCCAGTCCGTCGTATTTGCCGGAATTGACGCACACGGCCTTTTGCTTGTCGCCGTACCACTCCTGCCAGCCATCCAGCGAAAAAACCTCGCCTGCCGCGCCGATGACCTGTCGGATGGGCAACCCGTATTTCTGCGCAAAGGCGAAATCGCGCTCATCGTGGGCGGGCACCGCCATCACCGCGCCTTCGCCGTAGCTCATCAGCACATAATTGCCGACCCAGACGGGAATTTCCTCATCGGTGAGCGGATGACGCACCGTCAACCCCGTGGGCATGCCCTTCTTCTCCATCGTCGCCAGATCGGCTTCGGCCACGCTACCCTGCTTGCATGCTTCAATGAACGCGGCCAGTCCGGGATTGTTCCGTGCGGCGCGGGCCGCCAGCGGATGTTCGGCGGCCACGGCGACAAAGGTCACGCCCATCAGGGTGTCGGCGCGGGTTGTAAACACCCACAATTTTCCCGCCTCGTCATCCAGCGTGTAGGGAAAAGCCAGACGCACGCCGACACTCTTGCCAATCCAGTTTTTTTGCATCAGGCGCACCTGCTCCGGCCAGCCGGTGAGCGTATCCAGCCCGGCGAGCAGTTCCTCGGCGTAAGCGGTAATCTTCATGTAATACATGGGAATTTCGCGCTTTTCCACCGGCGCGCCGGAACGCCAGCCACGCCCGTCAATCACCTGCTCGTTCGCCAACACCGTCTGGTCGACCGGGTCCCAATTGACTGTGCCCAGTTTCTTGTAAATCAACCCCTTTTCAAAGAGGCGGGTAAAGAGCCATTGTTCCCAACGGTAATACTCCGGCGTACAGGTGGCGAGTTCACGATCCCAATCAATCGACAATCCCAACGACTGAAGCTGCTTGCGCATGTAGTCGATGTTCTGATAAGTCCAGCTTGCCGGAGCGACGCCATTCGCCAGCGCCGCGTTTTCCGCCGGCATCCCGAAGGCGTCCCACCCCATCGGTTGCAACACATTTTCGCCCAGCATCCGGTGATAACGCGCCAGCACGTCGCCGATGGTGTAATTGCGCACATGCCCCATGTGCAGCTTGCCGGAAGGGTAAGGGAACATGGAGAGGCTGTAATATTTGGGACGGCTTGCGTCCTCAAGGGCGCGGTCGGCATCGGTTTTCTGCCAGTGCGCCCGGGCGGCGCGTTCGATTTCGGCGGGAGCGTATTTTTCCTGCATGGCGGGGAATGGCGTGGCATTAAAGAATGCGATTATACGTCAGTGCTCCAGAAGTTCAGAGGCCGGAAAAAGCGGGGACTGCGAGCGCATGCCGACGGCGCGCGCCGGTTCAAACCTTCCCTGATAAATGAGTCCAAACTGGTAATGCGCCCGCCCTGCTCTCCGAAGAGTACATAGAGTTGCCTCGATGCCTAATACAGCCGGTTGTTACGCCCCGTGTTGCGCTGGCAGCCGGGGATGTCGTTGTTCCAGTTCACGCCATCCGGCGCGCAGTGCCAAAAACGCGCCGCGCCTTCGGTACGACACAACAGGATGGAAAAAGCAGTCAGCCCGTCGCAGGTTCTGGGCTGCTGCGGCTCGGCGCCTGACTCGCTTTCTGTCGGCATGCGCGCCGTTTCGTCCCTTTTGGGTTCTACCGGTTTTGCGACGGGAGGCGGCGCTTTTTCATGCGTTTTGTCATGCCGGACGGATGATTCGACCGGCGTGGACACAAACGGTTCATCTTCTTCTGCCTTCTCTGGCGGCGTTTCCGCCCCCGGCAAGGTAATAACCGTTTCAGTTGGCCTTTCCGCAGGTATCACAGGCGCTTCGATCCTGTTCATGTTCACCACAACATAGATCCCCATGCCCACGCCGATGACGACAATCAACAACAAAATCACCAATCCGATACGCAAGGCGTTGTTCCTGCCCGCCGCTTTCGTCACGGTTTCCGGCACGATCGGCTGTTGGGTCGGCAAAATAATGGGGGTCTGGATGGGCGTTGGCGGTACAGGCGGTGGCGTTTCGACCCGCAGTGACGTTTCAGTGGAAGATGGCGTACGCAGATCGGCCCCGCAGCTTTTGCAGAAGCGCGCGCCAACGGGCAAATCGGCATGACAAGCCGGACAGATGGGCGCGGCAGACGCAACGGTTGTGACGGCAGGCGCAACATTCGCAACAGAATGACCACAAATCTTGCAGAATTTCATTCCCTCGACCACGGGGGACTGACAATGTGGGCACAGCATGGCGGCATCACTCATCAGCAGGCGCTCAAGGATAGTCAAACCGCGATTTTACGCAATTTCAGATTGCTGACAACGCTGGATTTCCGTACTGAACGTATCGCGATGCAATTGTGGCAGGGCGGCATCTACGATACCGCCGTCGTCGACCTTGCGGCGCGCTCGGAGAGCACGCCCTACCCTGCCCCTCGGAGGGAACCCCGCGCCATTGCCGCCGTGCCCGCCGCCGCCCCTTTCGGCGAGAAAACGGAGCCGTCCTGGGAGCGCGGGGCGCCAGCCCCGCCCCACCAATACGAATACGGAGCTGGCGCTCCGCGCTCCCGGACACCGCTGCCGACGCTTCTTCTGATTCCTGACCTCTGATCCCTGACATCTGATTCCTGACATCTGATCCCTGACATCTGATCCCTGACATCTGATCCCTGACATCTGATTCCTGACATCTGATTCCTGACATCTGATTCCTGACATCTGATCCCTGACATCTGATCCCTGAAAGATTGGGCGGTATCGTAGATACCGCCCTATCTTGCTTGAGTATGGAAATCCAGCTTTGTCCGCCATCTGTTGTGCGCCCCGATGTCCGTCAAATGCGATTGCCCCGGAAGCGCACAGAATAAATTGTTAATGGGAATTATTTTCATTTATAATTTCGTCGCGCCATGACTGGATGGCATTGACAATCAACACCGGAAGGAAACCGCTCATGAAACATATTCGCTCCACCCCTCTTGTTGCAACGCTTCTGCCCGTCGGTCTGGCGCTCGTTCTGGCTGCCTGTGAAAAGGAAGTGCAGACGGTGGAATGGTACAAGGCCAATGATGCCGAACGCATGAGCGTCATCCGGGAATGCAAGGCGAACCCGGATAAATTGAACAAGACGCAAAACTGCATCAACGCCAAGCAGGCCAACCGGGAAATTCTCAACGCCGGCGCAGGCCGGTGACCCGACATTTTTCCCTGGGATTCTGCATGCCGCGTTTTTATCCGCGCTTCTGTAAGGGCGTCCTGCTCATCCTGCTCTGTCTGTTTGCGCCCCTGCTGCATGCCGCCGACGACATTGCCGGAAAAACGGTCATTGCCGACATTCTGGCGCGCGGCGAAATCGCAACGGCCAACTACGACCCGACAAATGCGCTGCCCACCGCAGACGAATTTTCGACGCTGTACTTTCAGCGTTTCGAGACGCTGGAACTCGACCTGGGCGTCAAGGATTCCGGCCTGAAAAACGAACTGGAAATCCTGTTCGGCGCGTTGAATGGCGACGCCATGCGGGGAGTGCCAAAATCGCGCCTGGAAGCCGACTGGCTTTTGTTGCGCGCAAAACTCGTCGAAGCTGAACGCTATTACGGCGAAGGCGCAGAGGTCGAAGCAGGCGGCGCGGGAAGCGCGTTTTTCAAAGCCCTGTTGATTCTGCTCAGGGAAGGCGTGGAAGCCATGCTGGTGGTTGGCGCACTGGCCGCGTGGTTGCGCCGCGCGGGCGCGGCAGACCGGGTCTGGGTCATTCACGCGGGCGTCGCTGCGGCGATTCCACTCTCGCTTTTGACCGGCTGGGCAGTCAACCGCCTGCTGGCGACCAGCAACGCGCCGCTTGCGCTCGTGGAGGGCGTCACCCTGCTGGCGGCCTCCGCCATGCTGATCGGCGTCAGCGGCTGGATGTTCGCCAGGCGCAGCGCCAAACGCTGGGAAGAATGGATTGCCCGACAAATGGAAAGCGCCCTGTCTACCGGCTCGCTGCTCGCCCTTTCCGGCACGGCCTGCCTCGCGGTATATCGGGAAGGCGCGGAAACGGTGTTGTTTTATCAGGCGCTCGCCATCGCCTCACCCGGCCAGCAGAGCGCGCTTTACGCGGGACTCGCCTGTGCCGCCCTGTTGCTCGTCGCGCTGTATTTTGTGGTCAAAAAAGCCGCCCTCACCCTGCCCTTCGGCTTGTTCTTCGGCGCAACCTCGCTCTTACTTTACAGCCTCGCCGTCGTGTTCGTGGGACAGGCCATCGTTGAACTCCAGGCTGCGGGCAAAATCGCCAGCATCTATCTCCCCGGCTGGCCGCAAGTCAGCACGCTGGGCATCGCGCCCACCGTGCAAAGTCTGGGCGCGCAGGCCATACTGGTTTTCGTGCCGCTGACGTGGTTCGTCGTCGCCAGATACCGGATGCCGGGAATGAAGGAAAAACGCCTTCCCGGATAATGATTTTTCGCATCACATGGGCAGGATAATGCTGCACAATTGCAGCGCGTCATTTTTCAACAACTTTGCAACAAGTTGATTATAAATATGTTTCTTGCTTTTCGCGCACATGGCACGAATGTTGTTTATGTCGGGTCAGGAGAGTGTTTTCGCCTCTCTTGGCCCGACCAACGTTTACACAACAAGGACAACATCCATGGCACGCGATCCAAAATACGACATCCTGTTCGACAAGGTGAAAATCGGTCCCAAGGTTTCTCCGAACCGGTTCTTTCAAACCTCTCACTGCGCCGGCATCGGCTCCGAACGTCCCGGTACCCAGGCGCTTTTTCGCGGCACCAAGGCAGAAGGCGGATGGGGGGTCGTGTTCACCGAATTCTGCTCCATCCATCCTGAATCCGACGAATTTCCCTACACCTCGGCGCGCCTGTGGGATGAAGGCGATGTCCGCAATCTGCGGCCGATGTGCGATGAAATCCACAAATACGGCGGCTTGTCCGGCGTGCAGCTCTGGTACGGCGGGATGCATTCGCCGGGGCTGGAGGCGCGCGAAGTGCCCCGCTCGGCCTCGGCGCTGCCCTCCAACCTGCTGCCCGCGCGCACCATGTATTCGGCGGAAGCGGACGAGGACGACATCAAGGCGCTGATCCAGATGTACGTGCTCGCCGCCAAACGCGCGCAGGACGCCGGTTTTGACCTGCTGGAAGTGACGGCGGGCGACAGCACGATTCCCGTGCAGTTTCTGGAACGACGGTACAACAAGCGTACCGACAAATACGGCGGCTCGCTGGAAAACCGGGTACGCTTTTTCCTCGAAGTGCTGACCGCGCTGAAACGGACTTGCGGCGACCAGAGCGCCATCACCGCCCGTTATGAGATCGACACCCTGCAAGGCCCGCACGGCATTCAGGCCACCGATGAAGGCATCAAGGCACTGGAACTGCTGCACAGGGAAGGCGTATGCGACCTGTGGGCGGTGAAGATCGGCGACTACGAAGAATGGGGCGAAGACGCGGGCGCTTCGCGCTTTCGCAAGTCCGGCTGGATGGTGCCCTTCATCAAGCAGGCCAAGAGCGTCGTGGGCGGCACGCCCGTCGTGGTCAATGGTCGCTATACCAGCCCGGACGACATGGTTAACCTGATTAAAAGCGGTGTGGCCGACATCATCGGCGCGGCGCGCCCTTCCATCGCCGACCCCTTCCTGCCGAAAAAGATCGACGAAGGCCGGCTGGAAGACATCCGCGAATGCATCGGCTGCAACCAGTGCGTCTCCAAATTCAACCAGTGCGGCCTGCTCAACTGCACGCAAAATGCCACCGCCATGGAAGAATACCGTCGCGGCTGGCACCCGGAGCGTTTCGAGAAAACCCGGGAACCGTGCTCGGTGCTGGTCGTCGGCGGCGGCCCTGCCGGGATGGAATGCGCCCGCGTGCTGGGCGAGCGCGGCTATGACGTGCATTTGCGTGAGGCCGAAGCGGAACTGGGGGGACATCTGCGCTATGTGACCCGCTTCCCGCGCATGAACGAGTGGGGGCGTGTCACCGTGTATCGCCAGTTGCAACTGGACAAGCTGAAGAATGTCGAAGTGCATCTGGGCGTCGGCCAGATGAGCGCCGATGACGTGCTCGAATATGGCGCCGACAAGGTGGTGATTGCGACGGGTTCGCGCTGGGTAGGCAACGGTCTGGGTGCGGAAGGGCACAACCCGGTTCCGGGCATCGACGCCGCCCTGCCCACCTGCCTGACGCCTGAACAGATCATCGCGGGCAAGCCGATTCCGGGTGAGCGCGTGGCCGTGCTCGATGGCGACGGTCACTTCACCGGCATCAGCATGGCGGAACTGGCCGCCGATCTGGGCAAGAAAGTAACGCTCGTCACCAACATGTCCGATCCCGCCGAATACAGCCAATTCACGCTGGAAGTACAAAACAACAAGCGGATGATGCACGAAAAAGGCATTGCCGTGATGCGTAACCATTGGGCGGAATCCTTTGAGGGCGGCAAGCTGACCCTGTTCCATCTCTACCGTCACGGCTGGGCGCTGACCGATCCGGAAACCGGCAAACTGCCGCGCCGCGAGAGCAGGGACATCGTGGTTCTGGAGGTTGACGCCGTAATTCTGGTCACTGCGCGCAAGCCACTGCAAGCGCTGTACGTGGAACTCAAGCGTCGCAAGGACGAATGGGAAAAGAACGGCCTGGAGGCGGTGTATCGCGTGGGCGACTGCTACGCGCCCCGGCAAATCTCCAATGCCATTTTCGACGGGCACCGTCTGGCGCGGGAATTCGACAGCCCGCATCCGCAATACCCGCTGCCGTGGATCCGCGAACGGCAATTATGGGGCGCGGAAACCGTGCCCAAACTGGGAGACGCGCGTCCGATCGTCGATGTGACGTAAGCGACAGTGTGTTGTGCTTCACGTGAAGTGGCCCCCCTGCACGCGACAGGCGGGCCACCCCGCAAGGCAAGCCGCTGACGCCCGAACGGCAACGGCAGTGCGGCGCCTGATGACGCAACATGGCCTGACGGCTCGCGGGAACCGCAAGTTTCCACACCACCGACAGCCGTCATGACCTGCCGGTGGCCGACATCACCGACATCCGCACCGACCGGCACGCTGCGGTTTGATCCCGGTTCCAGCCGCCTGTCCAGCAATCCGCGCATCCCTGGCCTGAAAACGATTGAGGTAACGTCGGAATCAGGGCAAGCGCATTTGACTGACTCCGAGGCCCTGGCCGCAAACACCGTCATTCCCCTGCAAGGGAATGACGGCAGGCAGGGCGGGATCTACGATACCGCCGTTGTTGACCTGCGGCTCAAAGGTAGGGCGGGGTCGAAGAAACCGCCGTTTGTTTAACATGCGGCGCTTTCGGAGAAAGCGCCCTACCTGAACCCGTCCTGCCTGAACCCGTCCTGCCTGAACCCGCCCTACCTGAACCCGCTCAGGCTGCGATTCCGGGAGGCATTCGCGCCGTTGGTCGGCGCGTTCGACTTTTGGGCGTGAAGCACCGCAAACGATACTGCCACCTCATCAACCGCTGATTGCCAACGCGTTTCCTCAAAAGCTGACGACATCTGCCTGTGCGATTGCCCTGACGTCGAAATGTCCGCTCGCTCACCCCGGCAGAGACTTGCCGCCGCTGCGAATCTCATCTTCCGTCGCGCCTGTAACCATTCCGTTCGCCTCATCTTCCGCCTCTTTTTCGGAAGCTTGAAGCATATGACGACCGGACAACGCTAAAACTCGTGACATATGGGGTCGGGAAAATTCTGCGGCTATAATTGCGTCACAATAACCTGAACATGTTGAATATTCCCGTCGGCAAGGAAACCTATATGGAAGTCTTTTTGCGTGGTGTGCGCGGCAGCATCGCCAATCCCTCTTCGGATACCGTTTTTTACGGCGGCAATACCGCCTGTATCGAACTGCGCGCCGACAACGGCGATCTGCTTTTTTTCGACGCAGGAACCGGCCTGCACAATACCGGAAAAACCCTGCCCGACAGCGGCGAATGCCACGTCTTCATCAGCCACGGCCATACTGACCACATTGTCGGCCTGTGGTTCTTCAAACCGCTGCATTCTCCGAACTGGATTACCCATCTCTATCTGCCGGAGTGGTTGTGCCATATCCCGGATTATTTTTACGATGGCGGTATTTTCCCCGTTCCGGTCGAGCAGCTTAAGGGCAAACTTGTCCAGCATCTGGTCAAATCCGGCGAACCGGTGTTGATTGGCGAAGGAACGAAAAAAACCATCGTGGAACCCTTCACCGTCTGCCATCCGGGGGGCGCGCTGGGGTACAAGGTGCATGCGGATGACGCCCTGTTCGTCTACAGCGGCGACCACGAAATTACCCGCGACCCCGCCTCGCATGCCGAGACCGAGCATTTTCTGCGCGACGCGGATATCGCCGTCGTGGACGCCATGTATAACCGGGAAGATTACATGCCCGGCTGGGGACACTCCACCTGGGAGGATTGGGTCGAAGTGGCGACGCGCGCCAATGTCCGCAATCTGGTGCTCTCCCATCATGAACCCAGCCGCTCTGATCGTGAGCTGGACGCGCTGGATTATCAACTGCTGACGCTGAACAAACCCATCAGCGCCTATGTCGCCAGAGAGGGAATGCGCTTCGTTCCCTCCGGCTCCATCCCCCCCGTCCACTACGGTAGCGACTGGCTGCTGGCATTTCTGGACGAACTGGCCTACTACCGCGATGAAAACGCCATTCTCGACCGCATTCTCGCCAAAGCCAGAGAAATTACCAACGCCGACGCGGGCACCATTTTTCTGGTGGAAGGCAATAATCTGGTGTTTGCCTACACGCACAACGACAGCCTGTTTTCCGTCGGCAACGCCTATAAATACGCGTATTCCACCGCCCATCTTCCCATTTCCATGGACTCCATCGCCGGTTATGCGGCGACCACCAAAGAATCCCTGAATCTCCCCGATGTCCACCACCTGCCGCCCGAAGCGCCCTATAAATTCAACGCCAGCTTTGACGAGCGCACGGGATACCACACCCACTCGATGCTGACGCTGCCTTTTTTTGACAAGTCAGGAAAAGTCTCCGGCATTCTGCAACTCATCAACAGCCTTGATCCGCGTGGCAATAAACCCTGCCCCTTCAGCCTCAGCATGGAATTTAATGCCCGCATGTTGACCCGGGCGGTTTCCAGCACCCTTGAATACAGCATGCTGGAGCGCAAAAGCGTCTACAGCATGCTGCATATGGCGAGCGTGCATGACCCCTTTGAAACCGGCCCGCACGCGGAACGCGTTGGCGCGGTCGCGGCGGAACTGTACCAGTGCTGGGCGCACCGGCGGGGATTGGCGCCCGACATTATCCGCTATGAAAAAAGCCACATCCGTCTGGCGGCCATGCTGCACGACATCGGCAAGGTGGGCATCAGCGACCTGATTTTGAAAAAACAGGGACGATTGTCCGATGAGGAAAACCTCATCATGCGTACACACACAGAAATCGGGGCGTCCATCCTCAAGGAGGACGCTTCGGAAATCGCCCTCTTTGCCCACGACATCGCGCTGCATCACCACCAGCAATGGAACGGCAACGGCTATCCCGCCGTGAACGGCAAGCCGCTGGCCGGCGAGGATATTCCCCTGGTCGCGCGCATCACCGCCATCGCCGATGTGTTCGACGCCCTGGTATCGCCCCGCTGCTACAAGCAGCCCTGGACCTTCGAGACCACGCTGGAATCGCTCCGCGCCAACGCGGGCACGCATTTCGACCCCGCGCTGATCGAATGCATGATGGAAATCAGCGACATCCTGCCGCTGATTTATGAACGCTTCCCCAATCCCTCCGGGGAAAAAGGCCTCAACCAGGACGCGGACGCGTGAATGCGCGTTTTTCCACGCGGTTCCACCTGTTTCGCCGCATCGCGCAAGCGTCCTGGTTTTCCGTCTCCCTGATCGGCGCGGTCATCATTTTCGGCATGGCGGCGTTGTACATTGCCCAGCCCTCGCCGATTGTGCGCCTGGACTGGAAAATCTACGATGCCTTCCTGCCCCTGCGCGCCGCGCCGGAGCCTTCCCCGGTTCCGGTCATCATCGACCTCGACGAAGCGTCGCTGGCGGCATACGGTCAGTGGCCGTGGTCGCGCTATCTCGTGGCGGATCTGCTGTTTGCCCTGAACGACTATCAGGTCGCCGCCATCGGGCTGGATATCCTGTTCTCGGAGGCAGACCGCACTTCTCCAGAGCGGATGCGGGAATCCCTGCAACAGGACAAGGGGGCGCGCCTGAGTCTGGATGGCCTGCCGCGTGATCTTTACGACTTTGACCGCCTGATGGCGGAGGCGCTCGCCCAAACGCCTTCCGTACTCGCCGCCTACGCTCATTCCGACGGCACGATAGACGCCGCCCTGCTGCCGCCTTCCACCAGTTTCATCGAACGCGCCTCCCCCGACGCGATGCTGATGGAAGACACCCTGCAACCGAGACAGAATGCCGTGCTGCCTTTGTCCATCCTGCGCGACAAAGCGCCTGTGGGCTTTATCAACATCTCCCCGGACGCGGACGGTATTTTGCGTAAAATTCCCCTGCTCATCCGGGTACGGGACAATATTTATCCCTCATTGTCCCTGCGCGCCCTGATGCTGGGCATGGAAACCCAGACCCTGCGCGTGTCTTCCGGGGTGCAAGGGTTGGAATCCATCCAGATTGGTGAGCAAACCCTGCCCGTCACCCCGCAGGGAGAAATGTATATTCCCTTCATCGGCCCCAATGGCACCTATCCCTACATCAGCGCCAAAGATGTGCTGCGTAAAAGCGTCCCTCCGGAAGCCCTTGCCGGGCGCGTTGTCTTTGTGGGCACCTCTGTGCGCGGGCTGCTGGATATTCGCGCCACGCCGCTTGACCCGCTCTACCCCGGCGTGGAAATCCACGCCGCCGCGCTGGATACCCTGCTGACCGGAAACGCCATCAGCGTCCCGCCCTGGACGCCCGCCCTGCAAATTCTGGGCATTCTCCTCTCCGGAATCATCGCCGCCTTTGCCTTCGGCTTTGCCCGACCCCGTATTTACCTGCCCGTCGCGGCGGCGCTCATTGCCGCCGCCGTGATGCTTTCCCGCCATCTGTTCGCCGACGGGCTGTTTGTTTCTCCGTTGTATATCGTGGTGACGGTCGCGCTCATCGGCGCGAGCCAGGTCTTTTTGCGCTTCTGGCATGAAGAAAGGCAGAAGCTCATCCTGCGTAACGCTTTTTCCCGTTATGTGTCCCCGGAAATCGTCAAACGCATTACCCGGCTTTCCGGCAACCTCTTTGCGGGTGAAGAACGCAAATTGTCCATCCTGTTTACCGACATCCGGGGCTTTACTTCCATTTCCGAAAAACTCTCCCCCGATCAGGTCGTCAAACTGCTCAACTGCTACTTCACGCCCATGACCGCGCTGGTGCGCGAGCACAGCGGCACCATGGACAAATTTATCGGCGACGCGCTCATGGCCTTCTGGAACGCGCCTCTGGAAGTCCCCGGACACGCCGGTCACGCAACGGAAACCGCGCTCGCCATGCAGGAAATCCTCCTCACCCTCAACGAGGAACTGCTGGCAAATTTCGGCGTGAATATCCGCATGGGCGCAGGCGTTCACACCGGAGCGGCCTATGTCGGCAACATGGGTTCGGCGGAACTGGTCAATTACACCCTGATTGGCGACAACGTGAATCTGGCCTCCCGTCTGGAAGGACTCTGCCCGCAATACGGCGTTGGCGTCATTGTCAGCGGAGAAACCCGCGACGGATGCGCGGACATGTTCGCCTTTCAATATCTGGACACCATCCGGGTCAAGGGAAAATCACAACCCGTCAGCATCTACACCCCCATGCGCCACGCGCTCGCGCTCACCCGCCACGAGGAACTGCTCGCCTGGGAAACCGCCTCTGAACATTACCGTTCCGGCAACTTCGCAAAAGCCGCCCCCCTGCTTGCCGACCTCTGCGAACGCTTCCCGGAAACCATGCTGTACCGCATCTACGCCGAACGCGCCCAGATCCTGCTCGCAACCCCACCCGCAGACTGGGATGGCGTCTGGATAGCGACGGAGAAATAATCGGGGATCAGAAGTCAGGGATCACAGGGCAATCGCATTTGACTGACTCCGAGGCCCTGACCGCAAACACCGTCATTCCCCTGCAAGGGAATGACGGCAGGCAGGGCGGGATCTACGATACCACCGTCGTTGACCTGCGGCGCAAGGTAGGGTGGGATCGAAGAAACCGCCGTCGTTGACATGCGGCGCTTTCGGAGAAAGCGCCCTACCTGAACCCGCCCTACCTCCCATTTTCAAAGCGCCTGTGACATTCGCGTGTGCAATTGCCCTGTCAGGGATCAAGGCACGAACACGCAGGCGCGCCCCTGCAAAACCGCCGGAAATACCGTACCGGGCACGCCGAAAAGCCATGATTTTTCGCATCAATCGCACCGGGAAACGATGCAAAATTGCAGCGCGCCATTTGGGAGAACACGAACAACTTGCTGATTAATAACAATATTTTTTACCAATCTCAGGTGGCACGAATATTGTTATATCTGGATGGAGGTGCATTTTCGCATCTCTTTCCAACCACACCGAGTTGATGAGCGTTCATTATGGAAGAAACCAGAGCCTTATTCTGGAATTTGGGATCCACGGCGATCATGGCTTTTTATCTGACCGGTTTCGCCGCCATGGGCGCTTCGGTCTGGGGCATTGTCTGCGCCATTCGCAAATACCTGCGCGGACAGCCCGCCCCGGGCGCGCCGGGTTGGGTGGCGGGCGTCAGGGGCATGGCGCTGGACTTGCTGACCCACCGTACCCTGCGCCGCCGTGATCCTTATGCGGGCGTGTCGCACGCGGCGATTTTCTTTGGTTTTGGCGTGCTGTTCATCGGCACGGCGGTCATTACGCTTGAATACGACATCCTCGAACCGCTGTTCGGCATCACCTACTGGAAGGGGACGTTTTTCAAGCTCTTTGGCCTGAGTCTCGATCTCGCCGGACTGGCGGTGCTGGCAGGGCTGCTCCTGATGATGTGGCGGCGCGGCGTGCGTCCGCCTGAGAAACTCGATTACCGGCGCGACTATGCGGGCGAGGTGGAAACCCGCCCCGCTGCCCGACGCTGGAAGCGCGAGGACTGGATTTTTCTCGTCGCCCTGTTTGTCATTATTTTTACCGGCTTCGTGCAGGAAGGCTTGCGTCACGCGATGGAGCGTCCGGCCTGGGGCGCGTGGGAGCCGGTGGGCAGTCTGTTCGGCATGTTGTTTTCTCTTTTAAGCGAAGACGCGCTGCACGCTGTACGGGCCGCCAACTGGTGGTTTCACGGGCTGGCGGCATTGGGTTTTATCGTCGCCCTGCCCTGGTACAAGGCCAAGCACATCCTCGCCGCCATGGGGTCGCTCGCCGCCCGCGATCCGCTGGCCTTGCGCCGCTTGCCCAAACCGCTGGCAGGCGCGGCGGCGGGCATCGGCACGGTGGCTGATTTTTCGTGGAAAGACCTGCTCGACCTCGATGCCTGCACCAAATGCGGGCGTTGCCACGAAGCCTGCCCGGCGCGGGCGGCGGGGTATCCATTGAGTCCGCGCGATTTTATCCTTGACCTGCGTCTGCACAACAACGCCGCCAAAGGGCGCGCGTTGCCGGGGGTGAACCTGATCGGCGACGTCATCGACCCGGAAACCCTGTGGTCGTGCCGTAGCTGCGGCGCGTGTCTGGAAATTTGTCCGGTCGGCGTCGAACACCCGGTCAAGATTGTCAAAATGCGGCGGCAACTGGTCGAAAGCGATCAGCTCGATCCGCTCCTGCGCGTCATGCTGAATACCATCGGCGCTTCCGGCAACAGCTTCGGCGAGCCGGGGCGCAAGCGGGCGGCGTGGGTGAAAGCACTCGAATTCACCATCAAGGATATTCGCAAGGAAGCCGCCGATTTTCTCTGGTTCGTGGGCGATCAGGCGGCGTTTGACCCGTGCAATCAGGCGGTCAGCCGCACGGTCGCGCGGATTTTCCGGGCGGCGAAAGTGGATTTCGGCCTGCTCCATGAAGGCGAGAAGACCGCCGGGAACGATGTGCGGCGCATCGGCGAGGAAGGGTTGTTCGAATCGCTCGTCGAACACAATCTGGAACAGATGGCGAACGCCAGAGCGTTCCGGCGCATCGTCACCACTGACCCGCACAGTTTCAACACCTTGCACAACGAATACCCGGAATTTGGCAGGATCGCGCCGGTCATCCATTACACCGAATTGCTTTGTGACCTGCTGGAAAGCGGCGCGCTCAAGGTGAAAAAGCCGCTGAATCTCACCGTCACCTTCCACGACCCCTGCCATCTGGGGCGGCTGAACAAGCGTTACGACGCGCCGCGCCGGGTACTGGAGCTGATCGGCTGCCACATCGTCGAAATGCCGCGCAACCGCGACAACAGTTTTTGTTGCGGCGCGGGCGGCGGACGCATCTGGATTCCTGACCGGCCCGGCACGAAAAAGCCTGCCGAACTGCGCGTGCGCGAAGCGGCGACGCTGGGTCGGATTGATGTCTTTGTCACCTGTTGCCCCAAGGATCTCACCATGTTTGAAGACGCCCGCAAAACCGCTGGTTTTGAAAATGATTTTGTCGTGGAAGACATTGCCGAACTGGTCGCCCGCGCCATCGAACTCGACGCCGTTGCCCTGCACGACCTGCCCGCCCTGACCGAAAAGCTCACCGTCGCCATCGCCGAACGGGTCGCGGCGACGGTCAGCGCGCAGTTGGGCGCGCAGTTGGGCGACATGCTGGAGAAGGCATTGGCCGGACGCGCAATAATGCCCGTTGCCACGACAACAGCGAGCATCGCGCCACCGGCGGACATGACGGCAACGCCCGCCCCCGCCAGTCCCCGGACATGGCAAGCCAGCCCGGTAACGCCCGCCACCCTGCCCGCCTACGAAATCCCGGCAAAAAATGGCGTGCGCATTCTGGTGCCGGTCAAGCAGATCGGTAAACTCGGCGACGATTTCTCCTTTACGGACGACCATCGCGGCATCCCGGATGAATACTTTGAATATCTGCTCAACGAATGGGACGACACCGCGCTCGAACAAGCCTTGCAAACCATCGAAGCGCTGGAGGGCGGCGAAGTGGTGGTCGTCACCATTGGCCCGGAAAGCGCCGACAACACCTTGCGTAAAGCCCTGGCCAAGGGCGCGCATCGCGGCGTGCGCGTCTGGGCGGATGATCTGGCGGACGCCGACCCGATTGTCATCGCCCGGCTGTTGGCCGGGGTCGCCTTGCAGGAAAAGCCCGACCTGATCTTCACCGGCGCGCAGTCGGGCGATCAGGCCAACGCCGCCACCGGCACTGCGCTCGCCAGCCTGCTCGGTCTGCCGCGCGCCAGCATGGTGGTGGAAACGCAGTGGAACGGCAGTTCAGCGATCCAGCTCACGCGCGAACTGGAAGGAGGCCTGCACCATAAAGTGGAAATCGACACGCCCGCCGTCATCTCCATGCAAACCGGCGGCAACGTGCCGCGCTACGCCACCATGCGCATGATCAAGCTGGCGAAAGACAAACCGATTGCCGTCATCGACGCGGCGGGGGAAGCCACCGCCTACCGCGCCGCAGCGGTGAACCGCATCTTCGTGCCAAAGACGGAACGGGCGAGCATGCTGGAAGGCAGCGCCGATGAGGTCGCCGCCAAAGTCATCGCACTCATCAGGGAAAAAACGGGAACCACCACGGGAGAAACAGCATGAGCGGAATATTGATTGTTGCCGAACACATACGCGGCGTTCTGGCGGATTC
The DNA here is from genome assembly GCA_031273565.1 of Zoogloeaceae bacterium. GTDB lineage: Bacteria > Pseudomonadota > Gammaproteobacteria > Burkholderiales > Rhodocyclaceae > Azovibrio. The sequence continues at coordinate 27,262 of JAISRR010000102.1, forward strand.
AAGCGCCGACCTGATCGGCGCGGCGTTGGCGGTCAAGGAAAAACTGGGCGGCCCCGTGCGGGCGCTCGTAACCGGCGATCTTCCCCGGTTTTTCGCCGAGGCGCTGAACCGTCCCGGCGTGGATGAAATTCTGCTGGCGCAGACGGACAACGCCAATTTCGACGCGGCGGCCTCTGAGTCGGCCGCGATGGCGGCGATAGAAAAATATGAGCCGTCCCTGATTCTGCTCGCACATTCCGCCAATGGCGTCAGCTTCGCGGCGGCGCTGGCGGTGCGTCTGGGGAGCGGATTTGCCGCTGACGTGTTCGCTCTGGACGTTACCGCAACCGGCCTGCGCGCCACGCGCAACGGCTACGCCAACAAGGTGAACGTGGAACTCGACTTTCCCGGCAAATCCGTGGTGACGCTCACCATTCGCGGTTCGACCTTCAAAGCGCCGGACGGACGCGGCAGCGCCGCCATCACGACGCTGCCGCTGAGGCTGGAAGGCATCACGGGGCGTTATCGCCATCTGGGTTTCGAGGAAGCGCCATCGTCGGACATCGACATCGGCAAGGCGGAATTCATCCTCTCCATCGGGCGCGGCATCCAGGACGAAAAGAACGTGCCGCGCTTCGCCGCGCTGGCGGAAAAACTCGGCGCAACGCTCGGTTGCTCGCGCCCGGTCGCCGATTCAGGTTGGCTGCCCAAACCGCACCAGGTCGGACTGACCGGCAAGGTGGCAGGCAATTGCAAACTCTATCTCGCACTCGGCATTTCCGGCGCGGTACAGCATCAACACGGCATGAAACATGTGGAAACCATCATCGCCATCAACACCGACGCCAACGCGCCCATTTACAACGTCGCCACCAGCGGTTGCGTGATGGACGTGTTCGATTTCGCCGCCGCGCTGGAGCGTGCTGCTACATGAAGGATTCATTGTGCTGTCCTGTCCAGAAGTACAATCACCGAAGGGTGCCTCGAATAACCCGGAATTTCAGTAAATTGAGATTTGTTGGCATGACGGATGCGAAATTGGGTTCAATTATTTTGCTGGGCGCCAGTTGTTGCGGTCGTTTTGCCCAGGCGCTGGATCGTCGAACGCACCTTTGCCTGGCGAGCGCCTTCCCGTCGCCTCAATCATGACGACGAAATCAACCCGAAACACGCCGAAGCCATGATTCAACTGGCCATGATCCATCTGCTTCTCAAACGACTTTCCAATTTTTAAAACAGCTTCTTACAACTTCCTGATTCGCCCTGTACACTTCCCTCTTTCAAGCTGCGCCCCCTACACTTCTCTTCAGGCTCATTCCTGAATTGGAAAATACTGTTTTTCCGTGGCCAGAGGTTGATGAGGGTCGCCGCGCTCCCGGGGTGTTCGCGCTATCCGTTTCGACTATAATCTGACGCTGTGCCCGATATTGTGTTGAAAGGGAGTGTATTTTGAAAAAGAATCTTCCCGTCACCCAGCAAGAACAGCCTTTTCCATCTGGACGCTACATTGTGTCCAGAACGGATCTGAAAGGCGTCATCACGCATGTCAACGATACGTTTGTGACGTTGAGCGGGTTTGAGCGCAGCGAACTGATCGGGCGCAGTCACAATATCGTGCGCCATCCCGATATGCCGGTTCAGACGTTCGCCAACCTCTGGGCCACGCTCAAGGCGGGTCTGCCCTGGCAGGGACTTGTCAAGAACCGCTGCAAGAATGGCGATCATTACTGGGTCAACGCCCTGATCGTTCCGGTGCGCAAAAATGACGCGACCATCGGCTACATGTCGGTGCGCACCGAACCTGACCGTGAACAGGTGCGTCAGGCGGAACAGTTATACCGGCAACTGACCGAAAGCGGAAAATCCCTGCCGGGACCGGACAGGGCGGGGATTTCCCTGCGCGTTCGGCTGATCGGTCTGGCCGTGGCGCTGGTGGCGTTGCAGCTCATCTCCAGCGCGCTCGAACTTCTGGGGGGGGCGGGAATCTCATGGCTTACGCAGCTTCTGGGCGCTGGCGGCCTGCTGGCGGGCATGCTGCTGGTGTTCTGGCAACACCAGACCCTGAACGGGATGGAAAACGTCACGCGCCTGATGGATCGCATCGCGCAGGGAAATCTCACCGACGCCATTCCCGTGGGACACCGTGACGAACTGGGCAAAATGTACAACGCCATGATCGCCATGCAAGCGCATTTGAAAGTCATGTTGGCGGAAATTGATGAAGCGGGGGAACGCATCTTGCGCGATGTGAGCCAACTGGAAGACAAAACGAATGTCATTTATCAGGAATCCTCGCAGCAATCCGAATCGGTCAGCCACATTGTGACCAGCGTGGAAGAATTGAGCGGCGCGGTTCAGGAAATTGCCGCTGGCGCGGAGGCAACCGCCCATGCCGTGCAGGAATCCCGCGATGTGCTCTCCGGGGTGGCGGCGCAAATGCGCGATGGCCGCGAGGCATCGCGTCGGGTGGTGGAGGCGGTGGAACACGCCGGAACAACCATCGGCCATCTTTCAGAAGCCGTGCAGCAGATTGGCAAGGTTTCCATCGGCATCAAGGAAATTGCCGAACAGACCAATCTGTTGGCATTGAACGCCGCCATCGAAGCCGCCCGCGCCGGTGAAGCCGGACGGGGATTTGCCGTGGTGGCCGACGAAGTGAGAAAACTGGCTGAACGGGCAGGCGGGCAGGCGGGCGAAATCAGCCATACCGTGGAGGGCATCCAGACCATCACCCGGGAGGCGTTGTCGGCGATGGAACAGGCAGGGCATCAGGTCGACGATGCGGAACAGGCGATGAGCCACTCCGATCAGGGATTGGCGCAGGTTGCGGAAAAAGAAGACGCCATGCACGTCATGGCGCAACGCATCGCCAGCGCGGCGGCGGAAGAATCAGAGACCACCGGGGGGATTGCCACGCATCTCACCCGAATTTCAAATGGCATCAGGGATAACGTGGAACACGTGGAAAACGCGCGCCAACGCACCATCAACCTGTCGCGTATCGCGGATGAATTGCGAACGCTGATTGCTTATTTCCGTTTTGACTGAGAGCCACTACCCAGGCAGGATGGGTTCAGGCAGGATGGGTTCAGGTAGGGCGCTTTCTCCGAAAGCGCCGCATGTCAACAACGGCGGTTTCGGAGAAACCGCCCTTGTATTATGAACTGCCCTCAAAGGTTACAGGTTTTGTGTGAGCGTGAAAGCGTGGAGGGCGTAGCCCGTAACGCTTTCACGCT
>JAISRR010000110.1 GCA_031273565.1 Zoogloeaceae bacterium
AAACCTTCTTGCAGGACCTTTATCGTCTGCACGGACTCACGGTTGACCCGTTGACTTTCAATGGCGAGACGTTTTCTGGAAAAGCGAATAATCAGATAATAAATGAAGCCGAATCCCGCAAACGCCGTGATGGAGATGAAGGTATCCATCCACAGCAAGGTGACGAGAATCCCCGCCAGAATGGGCAATGTACCCAGAATGAGGAAGAAGGGCAGAATCGCGTTGTAGACAGCATCATCCACCTTGCTGGAAATTCCGGCAATGATTTCGCTGCTGTTTCTTGCCACATGCACGCGGTAAGGCTGATACAGTGTGCGCCTGTAAATATCCATGCTCAGATCGGAGCCGATGGCGTGGCTCAGGCGCACTTGAAACCACAGCAGGGCCATACGGATGATGCCTGCCGACAGGGCAAGGAACACAAAAACCAACGTCATGGGCAATAGCATCGCCTGGGCGTCCGCAATGCCGAGGAATGAAATAAAAGGCTGCGTGTAAGGATGCGCATACACTTTATCCGGCGACGCCAGCACGCCCAGAAAAGGCAGCAAGGCGCCCAGACTTGCCATTTCCGCCAGAGACGCCAGCGTTATCAGAACCAGCAACAGCCCGAACTGCAATTTCCTGCGCCTTGAAGCGCGAAAAACCGGACAGCGAAAGATCTGGACGATCAAACGAAAATTTTCCATGGGGATTTATGATTTCCGGCAATATCCATGCGCCGATGGTTTTTTGAACACGAGTCGAGCGCAATCCCCGCTATTCATGGTGGGGTCAGCGAGATCCGCGTTTCGGGAACCGCGGGCTCCCCTGAACTGCATCGAGGAATCCCCGGCCTTCAGGTCGGGGCGACTCAGATATGCCGCAAGCGAATGACTTCCGCTGCCGCAGCCGGCATCCAGAAAGCGTTTGCCTTCCATGGTTTGGGTTTCCAGCATCTTTTCCAGATCGTTTTCAGCCTCGCAAATATGTGTTTCATTCATAAGCTCCAGAAAGCGCGCCCAATTCTCGCCAAAGTCAAAGCGCTCGCCAGCATTAATCTCCTGCGTATGTGCCGTTTTAGTCATCTGTTGATTTTACTGCCCTTTGTTCTTTGTCCTCTGTCCTCCGGTATCCCCGTACAACAAGGCTTCATGGCGCGCAATCATGTGTTCCAGGGAAAATTTCTGCGCGATGCGCGCGCGGACTTGCGCCTGCAAATCCGGCTCATTGTCCATGTGTTGCAACAGTTGTTCCATGCCCTCAGCCAGCGCCTTGGCGTCACGAGGCGGAACCACGACGCCCAGGTCGCCCACGATACGCGCCGAATCGCCCACATCCGTCACGACACAGGGCACGCCGCAGGCCATGGACTCGCCAATGCTGTTGGAGAATCCTTCCCCGAAAGCGGAAGCGGAGACGAAAACCTCCAGCGCGGAGAACACGGCAGGCATATCGGCGCGCGCGCCCGCCCAGATCAGCTTTTCCGCCAAGCCCAGACGCTCGGCCAACGCCTTCAGCTCCATGCGGTAAGCCGCTGTTCCGTCGCCGACGCAAACGAAACGCAGACGCTCTTGTCGCTGGGCCAGCAAGGCGGCGGCATGCAGGAAGTTGGGGTAATCCTTCATCACATCCAGTCGTGCCGCCATGCCGATCAATCGCTCATGCTCCGCTACGCTCCATTCATGCCGAAGTCGCCGCCGGCCTTCCGCATCCGGGGAAAAATATTGGACATCAATGCCGTTTTCAATCACTTGGATGCGATTTTCCGGAAAACCCCGTTCAATCGCCCAGGCTTTGCCTTTGTGCGAATTGGCAATAATGCAATGGGCAAAGCGACTGAGGAAATTTTCAAGCGCACTTGTCCAACGCGCCAGCCAATCATAGCGGTGCATGTCCATGTAAGCGGCACGAACGCTCCAAACCAGCCGAGGACGACCGATGAAAGGGTAAAGCAGCGCGGACAGCAGATTGGGGGTACTCAGAAAAGAATAAACCACTTCCGGGCGTAACTGCCTGAACAGCCGGATAGTCCGGAATAAAAATCCCACGATGTCGTAACGTCCGTGTTTGCGCGCCGAATAGAGCGCGACTCCGGCGTCTTCCAGCTCACGATCGTAAAATCCATCATCATAAAAACTGAGTACGCGCACATCACGTCCCCGTTGCTTCAAGCCCTTCGCCAGCGCGACCAACTGCCGTTCCGCGCCGCCCTGGTCGAGCTTTCGGGTAAACAGGATAATCCGCTTCATTTTTCAGGCATTTCACGGCTTATGCGCGATAAACCAGATATTGCGATTGGTTCCATAAGTTCCGATGCCTCGCCAGGAAAGAAATTGCTTGATCAGCCCAGCCAGTTTCTTTTTCACGCCAACGCCTTGCCAGTCGATAAAGAAGATTTCTTCTGCCGTTTCAACCCTGAATCCTTCTTGCTGCAACACAGAGGCCAGCCGCGGAATATCGAAACTTTGCTGGTGTCCCCAGCGGTGAAATTTTTCTCCGCAGGAAGGGCAGACAACCAGAGAATCGAAGAGGCTTTCGCGCGCGGGCACGGTGCCGATGAATGTACCTCCTTCCCGCAATACTCTGAGCACTTCGCCCAGTGTCGCTTCCAAGGTTTGGTCATCCAGATGTTCCAGCACTTCCGACATGACAAGCTTGTCAAAAAAACCGTCCGGGAAGGGAATGGCGTTGCTGTAACCGACCTGCGCCTTGTCGCCCAGGCCAAGCCGTCGGCGGATGCCCGTAATGGTTTCTTCGTCCGGGTCAAGGGTATGGATATCCACGCCGCCCGTCTGCGCCAAGGCTTCCAGAAACGCATTGCCTGCGCCGATATTCAGGACTTTTTCTCCAGCGGACAGTCGCCGTGCCAGAAATTCGAGGCGACCGTGATTCCCTGAAAAAGCGTCGATTCCCTCTGTTTGATAGAATGACCAAATTTTTTCCTGATTCATCGTATTTTATCCACTGTCAAAACACCTTTGATAAAGAAGCCGCCGCCACTGGGCAGGCATAGTCATCGCAGATGCAAATTCTGTCTGGATTCATGCGCTCATAAAAGAACGCGATGCTGTCACGTAAGAAAGGTACGAAGTTTGAGCTCTTAGCCTGAAGACTGTGGCCTCTTGACCACATAACCTCCAGGAAAGGGTACCAACATCTTTCAGGTTCGTTTTGAGCGACAGGCATGAATGCCTGTCGCTCATCAGTTGCTTGCTCAAACATGTATACTACGGCGAATTCACTTGGCGTACCAAAGAAACAATTTCTTCCGAACCTGCAAAGGAAATACGCAACTGATCAAAAGTAAAACGCTTTTTATGCGAATATCCGTCTTGCCATAGCGAAATGCACGAAACAAATCCGGTAACATCGGAATCGCCGATCCCGACAGCGCAAGATACATGGCCCGATAAAAGCTGTAATAGCCCAGTTGACAGGGACAGCAATCCAACCAGACCTGTCTGTGTTCGCTGATCAGTTGCGCCGACGCTGCTACCATTGACTGCGCGCGCCACAGGAGGGATAGAGCGCCGGTCAGATTGTCGTCCCCCTGATGATAGAGACGAGCGGGCTTGTTGATCATCAACATCGGCCTTTGCCGAGCTATGCGCAAGTGCCGCAGCATCTCCATCCCATTGAACGGCGGCCAGGGAGAAATCGATAGGGCGTCACGGCGGTAAATGACGATAAATTCACCTTTCGCTTTCTGCTCGCACGCCAAATCAGCATAACCGAACTCCAGCCTGTCGCCCTCAATGTAAGAGAGCCGCTCTTTTTCCACGCCAACAACGGTAAAGTAAACGCCGGCAATCTCAGGCCGGGTCGCTTTAATTTCGGACAACATCTCCGCGAGCGCCGCACCGCTGAAAAATTCATCGTCGCTATCCAGATAGACTACGAATTCCGCCCTGATTTCCCGATCGCCCCGATTACGAGCCGCGCATACCCCGCCATTTTCCTGCCAGACATAGTCAATGCGCGGGTCGGCAAACCCGGCTATGACTTCGCGCGTATCGTCGGTCGAACCATCGTCGACGACGATCCACTGAAAATTCTGCTCGGTCTGTCGGCGCAGAGAACTCCATACGCGCGGTAACAGGTGGGCGTGATTATATGTAGGCGTAATGACGGAAATGGCGGGTGTTGTAAACATATTGGATTTCACTAGTGGCCGATTAAAAATCAGATAGGTTCAATAGGCTGCTGAAGTTTTTTTTGGTTAGAAATGTAGTCGTTGCCTTGGAACGCTTGTTGTTGCAAGGACATTTTCTTGAACAGAGTGAGTGACAGAATCTGTAGCAAAGTGTAGAGCAAGGCATCAAGATGGAGACGTTTCTTAATCGTAAAACTGACTCCGGTTTGAAACCCCGCCCTACAGGGCAGCGCGAAGGCTGAGCCCCCAGCCTGAAAGCCAGGGTTTCGACCGTAGCCCCTTGGGAGGGGAAGCCAACCCCTTCAAAATTCGTTTTGAGCGATAGGCATAAATGCCTGTCGCTAATTAGTTGCTGGAAAATATTCAATCCCAGCCTGAGCCGATAGGGGCATGGCCTGCCGTATCCTTCGCCGCGAGCAAACACACCTCGACGCGCAGAACCGGCACAAGCGGCCACGCCGGTCAGCGCGTCTAGTGTAGTATTTCGTTCTTAATAGAGCTTTTAATCAGCGATAACACTTTGTATTCATTGAGTTTTGTATGGTTCAATTAGCGCGCAACACTACACTAGACTGAAGCGCTGGATTTTCCCGCGCATGAGATCGGAGACGCGCGGCTGCGTCACCCCGAAAAGCTACGCCGCTTCCGCCTGGCTCAGATCGTGCGCCTGGATGTGGTCTTTCAGGTTCATCATCATCTGCGAACGGATTTTCATGTTTTCCGCCTCGGCGGGCGTGTCCTCAATGGCGTCCCACACACTCTCGAAAGCTTCACGCAAGCGGATTTCCCTGACGCCCGCTCCCACCGAGGACATCGGCTTCCAGTCATCCGGATACCTGCCGTTCCGCACGTTGTCGATCTGATGCCCGGCTTCCTGGCGGGCTTCATCGGAGCCGGTTTCATTCTGCTCTTGCTGGCTGAGGTCTGGTGCAAACGGCGCCGGATTTCAACTGGACTTCCTTTTGGAAACCGGTCAGTCGCGGCGCCGGAAATATGAGACTCAAGGCGTTTCGGGCACGCTACCGCCATGCCGTTTCACGATCGGCAGGCGCGGTCAACAGGGGCAAACAAGGGAGTCCGGGAAATCAAAAACGCGGCTAAAGGTATTGCGGCACGCTCGATAAACGCGAAGATTATGCCACACCACCACGGTTTGAGAAATTTTTGCCAATCAGACAAGACCGATTGGCTTTGCCCCGCTAATCAGGAGCCGTTTTGCGTATTTCTTGGAAACTGTTTGCGATTTTCTCTGGGAGCGCGGGGCACCCGCCCCGCAACAGCGGCGGCGGTGTCATGGCGCGGGTCAAAAGCGGGGCGGATGCCCGCGCTCCCCAAGGCCATCGCACTCTCTCCATGAATCGACCGGTGCGCACGGAAATGGCGGTAATTACCGGGCGCTTCGTGCCCGCAAGAACCACTGATCCCTGACACGTAGGGCGGGAAAGCGTAGCGCCTCCCGCCGGTCGTTCTTTACGGCGGCATCGCCGCCGCTCATCGTCTTCGACGGCCCTTGAATCGTGCGGCGCGTTGCGCCGTGAAGGGGGCCGGCGGGAGGCGCTGCGCTTTCCCGCCCTACGGGGGGCGCCAACGGTTTTGCGCCAATGCCCAGGCGGGCCGGAGACCGGCGCCCCAGGAAAATCAACGGCGCCACAGAATGCGACGGCCTTGCCACGTTCCCAGAAGGAAAATCGCAAACAGCTTCTTAGCCCGCTTTGCGCAAACTGGCCAGAGCCACACGCACGGTGACTGGCTTGCTCAGGAGTTCGATGAGCACCATCACCCGGCGTTCGCCCTCGGCCATCTGGTAGATGCCTTCGATGCCGGCAAAGGCGCCCTGGTCAGGCGGACCCGTTCACCGGGTTTGAACAGCCGCGCCGGTTCCTTCCGGGCAGAGATTTCCCGCGTTCGCAGGAGTTCGATCAGGTCATCGTCGACCTTGGCGGGCTTGGCCCCGAAACTCACCAGCCGGCTGACTCCCTTGGTCGAGCGGATCGGCGTCCAGCTCTTGGCCGAATCTCCTTGCCCCAGGCGCATGAACAGGTATCGAGGAAACAGCGGCTCATCGACGACGGTGAGCAGACCTTGGCGAAG
>JAISRR010000155.1 GCA_031273565.1 Zoogloeaceae bacterium
CGCGGTTATGACATCCGCCGTCGGTAGCTGGCAGGCTCACAACAACCTGCCGCCGTATCGCGCTGTCGATATGTGGAGGAGAACCGCATGAAAACTTTTCTATCTATTTTGTATAACCTGTGCGTCGCATTCGACCAGGCCCTGAACTGCTGTTTCAGGCTGGACGGCGAGTGGGGCGCACCCGACGAAACGCTGTCAGCACGGGCGTGGCGCGTTCGTGAAAAGCATCCCAAATGGCACGTCTGGATAAACCGCATGTTTTTTTGGGATGTCACGAACGGCAAATCCCACTGCGAGGCCGCTTATGAAAACGTCCTCCTGCGCCACTACATGCCGAATCACTACCGGGACAGCATCGAATGAGCGCCACCCCCAAACTCATCATCGGCGACCTTGAAATCCCGACCCTTGGCCGGGTCGATCAGCTCTCGCAGCGTTACGACCCGCTGGGCGGCCAGTCGATCTTCCGCGCCATCACCGGACGCGGGATCAATCAGGAGACGTGGAAAAAAACCCGCGTCACGACCTCCGGCTCGGGCTGGTCGCCGCCCAACGAGCTGTGGCGTCTGGACACCTCCGAGCCGCTGATCCTGAAATGCGTCGCGCCCATGACCCTCTTTCTACCCGCCGGAGCCAACGCCGTGACGCTGCCGCAAAAGCGGCGGACAGACGCGCCGCCATTCGCCATCGCCCGCTGGCAACATCAGGAACTCGCCCTTCCTGTCAGCGTTGCCGATGACATCGCCACCGTCGATTTATCCGGCATCCCCGACGCGGAAGTCCGCGTCAGTTACTACCCCGAATTTGAAGTCTGGGCCTTCCGCCCGACGCAAAGCGCCGACCTGAACGGCGCGATCTTCGGCTGGGAACTCGTCTGCGAGGAGGTTTGAAATGTTTGCGATCCTGCATCAACACACCGACCCCGGCGCGCCCGGCATTGAAAGCGGCGGCAACCTGTTTGCCGTACTCACCTTCTGTCTTGAGGCGCACGGCTGGCAAGTGACCGCTTATGACGATGAGGAATCGCGCCCCACGCTGGAAATCACGCCCGCATCCGGCGGCGCGGCCACGCTGCGTCTGACGCGCGTAACGGATGGATATAGCGATGAAATATCCATATTTCGGCCACGGGTGTTCAACATGTTTGCCGAAGACAATTTGCCACTGCAAACCCTGCCGGAAATCCAGGCGAAAGTGATCGCCAATCTTGAAGCCGGGGACGAATGGGCGACCGGTCTTACCCGTGAAGAACTGGTCGCTGTTTTTGCCGAAAGAAACGGCGCAAGCCAGTTGCCTGCGCTGCCCAACACGCCGTTCGCCAAACTTTCGCCCGCCATTCGCGCCAAAATTCTCGACAATTTTGCGCAGCAAAAAAACTGGTGGGACGGCATCTCAGACGCCGAACTGATGTCGTCGATGTCTGCATTCGGTCTGACGACTTCCGTGTTGCTGAACATGATGAACTCCCTGCCGACGGCGTTGGTTAACAAAATGATGGCAAATTATTATTCCGGTCGAAGCTGGCTGTACGGCCTGACCTCCAGCGAAATCGGCACCCTGATCGGCGCGGCGGGGATCACCTTCACCGAGGCGGATACCGTGATTGAACTGGTGGGCGGCGAAGCGTTGATGGCGCAGCTCTCCGCCGATGATCAGGCGCAGATCAACAGCAACATTCTGGCGGGCGACCCCTGGCACACGGGGCTGGACGCCGCCGGGGTTCGCGCCGTGATCGACGCGGCGGCGATCACTTTCACGCTGTCGGATTTCCCCGCGCCCGGGCTTTTTGAGGGAATTGAGGAACTGTATTTTTATGGAGAATTAGGCCATGACCGATGGGCGGTCATGGCCGATGAAAAATCCTTCTTTTTCCTCATTGGCCGGGTGCCCATGCCCGGCGAGGATTACGAGACGCCCGATCTGGCGGTGGCGCGGTATTACGTCGCGCTAGGCTATGGCACGATCATCAATCCGCTGGCCGAGCCGGGATTTCTGTTAGTCAACAATGAGTACTATTCGGGTTCCCTGGAAGATTTTTATAGCCCGCAAGGCATGCGGAATAATGGTTATGGAATTTCACTCCTGCCGAGACTTCTGGATTCTTATGACGCCGGAAGCGGCAGGCCGATCTGGGGCGAACCGCCCCTGCCCGGCGCGCCGCTGGTGTGTCCGTATCAGGTATTCCGTACGCGATACCTTTATGCCGGAGAGGAAAACCCCCCGCCCATGACGCTTGGCCTGCTTCCTTTTCTGGAAATGGCGATGAGCTGGATGAACCCGGCGCAGTACCCGAGCGGCGCGTACATCGCGCAAAACCGCTACCTGTTTCACACCCCGAACGGCAGCATTATCCTGCGGGCCACCGATCCGCCCCTGACCTCAAAGGCATAAATCATGGGCGTCATATTCGGGCAGAACTACGTCACGCGCGTCGGCGCGGGCGGATTCGGCGACAACGATGAGCCGGAGACCCCCTGGGTCGATCCCGACGCTCCCGTCTGGGAGCCGGTCGGCGCGGTCGCGCTGACGCTGCAACTGCAACTGCCGGCGCTCTCCGGCGGCGATCCCGACGATCCCGACGATCCCGATGATCCTGATGATCCCGGCGAAGGCGGCGATCTTCATATCCCACCCGGTCTCGACGGCCCCTCCGTCGCGTGGCGGGCGGTCGTGCGTCTGAACGGCGTGGACGTTAGCGATGAGACCCTCGGCCCCATTGAAATCCAGGCGGCCGAAGGCGCGGCGCGGCTGGCCCGGTTCTCGCTGCTCCTCTCTCCCGGCCTGCCGCTCACCCTCTCCGGCTGGGTGGGCAAAAGCGTGGAAATCGACTATGAAATACTGGCAAACGGCGAGCCGGTCTCCGTCCGGCGGCTTTTTACCGGCGAAGTCGACACGCCGGAATTCGACGCCCGCACCGGCGTCATCCGCATCGAAGCCACCGACGGCCTGCAAGCCTTTACCAATGCCCTGCCCGATGATGACATCGACGCGCTTTGCGGCGGGCGCTGGTCAGCCGTGGTGTTTGACGAATCACGCTCGCATGGCTGGCAGCGCGCGCAGGATCGCCTTTCTACCCGCGCCGCCAGCCTTGATCTCGATGTCTTCGGCGTCCCGCGCGTCACCGGCTGGCATGAAGCGCCCGCCTTCACGCTCACCGATGACGAGATCGAGGACGGCTCGCTGGCCGTGCGCTTCGCCTCCCGCGCCGACCTCGTCAATCGCGTCGTGATCGAATTCTCCTACCGCTATCCGACCGCGCACGCCCGCACCTGGCAAGTCAGTTTTGATTGCGTCTGGAATGCCGCCGGAAAACCGGATTCCGGTGTCCTGCAGGCGTCGTGGTACAACTACGTCACCGCCGGACACTGGATACTCACCCGCGACGCTGTGGAATCCGCCCTGCAAAGCGCCGGAGCGGAAGTCGTCGTCATCGCCTACGTCCCCGTGCCTTCTTCATACAATCAACCCGGCACGGACTGGAACTGGACGGTCAGCCCGGACATCGCGCAGAGCCTGTGCCAGGGCTTCACCGCCGCCATCGCTTTCGCCAACGGCGGCGAGACAGAGGAACAGCACACCATCATCGTTTCCGCGCCCGAATCCATCGCGCTGGCGGGCGAACGTGAAAGCGTGATGTCCGGCGCGCTGGAAGGCGCGTACCCCGAACAGACCCAGCAGGAAACGCAGGCGGCGCTGTTCTCGGCCAAAGTCATCTGCCGACTACCGCCGATGGACGCCGCGCCGCGCGTTTCCGGCAAAATGACCAGCGTCGCCGGAACCCTGACGCCGGAGACCAATCGTCAGGCCGCGAACAAGGCCATGTCATGCCTGATCGACATGGCCAGCGCCACAATTCAGGCCGCGCACCGGCAGAACGAAGTCAGTGTCACCACCCCTTTGAATCCGGACGCCGACACCCATCTGCGCATCCGCGTGGAAACCCCCCGGATCAACGCCACCGGCAAGATAAAAACCCTGCGTCATGTGCTGGACACCGATGCCGGACGCGCCGTCACCGACCTCGTTCTGGCCGTCTCCAGCATCGCCGGGGTCGGCGCGGCTCACCCGGAAAGCCCCGTCGATCCGCCCGCCAGCGCGACGCTGGCGCAAAAAACCCTGAGCAATTACGGCGTCAGCATCGACTTTCACTCCGGGCCGAACGAGGATCACGCCTTCGTCTGCGAATTCCCCGGCCTGCTGGAAGCGGATCGCAAGCTGCGCGAGGTCGAGCGGCAAACCCGGATCGATGCGCCCATCATCGAAGACGAATTCACGGTGACGACATGACAAGCTATGCCTTCTATCACAACAGCGCGCTCTCCATCCCGATCACCACGCTGGCATTCGAGCGCGCCAGTCCGCAGCGAGTTGTCTGGCTGGGCAGCCGCGAACCAGGCCGCCGCCTCGCGCCGCCGGAAGGCCAGAGCGCCATTACCGCCAGCCTCGCGGGCGAGCTGGCCCCCCACGCCCGCCTCGCCCTGACTCCTGTCGGGCTGGCCAGCGCCACCCCCGGCGCGGCGCTCAATCTGGGCGCGCTCGTCACCGGCAAGCTCTCGATCTACATCGCGTTGGGGCCGAACGCTCTGCCCGCAACCGCCGCCGTCGCGACACTCGCCCTTGCCGCCACAGAAGAACGGAGAACCTGATGACCGACCTGACCAACCTCATGCGCCAGATCACCGGCAAAACCGGCTACGAGATCGACTCATCCTATTCGCCCAAAACGCTCCCGCCCGCCAAAGTCGTGCCGCCCATCCCCCCCACGCAAGGGCGCAGCGTCGTCCGGAAGGCGCAGGGCGGCGACGGAATGTCATCGACACTGGAAGAAAGCAGCCGCGAGCTTTACGACGTTGTCAATGTCTTTTCCAGCGAAGGCATTTTCGCCATCGCCATCGCGCCGATCAAGACTCTGAATTTCGTGGACGGCGGACGCATCCGCTTCAACAACCCCTTTGCGGAGGAAGAATAATGGCCGATGACATTGACGACGAAGCCGCGCCCGACCCCGGAATACCCGGCGGCGGCGAGGATAACGCGGGCGGCGGGTTCACCCTGCCGCCCATGACGCTCCAGAGTCCGGACATCCTTCAGGCGCTGGCCCTTGGCTATCTCGGGTTGGGCGAAATCAGCGACGGGCAGTGGGGCGTACAATTACACGGCGCATGTACCACTATTGAAGTGCTGGGCGTCAAAATGACCCAGATTGATTACGAACCCTCCGGCTCCATCGCGCTGCCCTCCACGCTGGGCTGGAATGATACATGGGTAAGAAAAATACAGTACGACGATCACGTAAACAAGCCCGACATCCCGACAGAAAGAGGCGTCCTGAAACCGTGGATGCTCTCGCCCATGCTCAACGCCATCGCCGCGCTGGGCAACACCATCCCCCGCGACGTTTTTTTGTATCAGGACCCGATTACAAAAAACACCATCAGCTGGTGGGTCGAATGGAGCACCGATAGCCGGACATGTGTCATCTATCACATGGAGGGCGGCATCTTCAATCTCTCCGGAAAGCCGCGTGACCCGCGCTACGGATGGATACCGCGCAATTTCGGCAGAAATGAAATCCTTGGCGACGCACGGGTCGTAAAATACCGGTTCGTCAATTACCATCCGGGAGATGAACAGGAAGAACTGATAGTGAAAGACGGCGAACTCGTTGAGGACGTGGAAATCCGTCTTCAGGACGTTATGCCGAACGGCAAAAAGGCGCTCTTCGCCCTGACCGGCAAACAGGGCTGGCTTCCCCACATCTACGGGCTGGCCGAATTCACCGTCGTTGGCTCTTATGACGACAACACCTTCACCATCACGCCTGCGGTGGCGATGGGGCCGGAAGAAGCCCTGGGCACTAACGACTGGTATCGCACCATTGACAGAACCTCCCTGTTTTTTGGAACACGCACAACCTGGCGTCGCGTCGTCTCCGGCGCGCTGTTCGCCGCCTGGTATGACGATGCCGGAAACATCGAACGCTTCCGCATCGCGAACACGGTGGATTCGGAAATCACACAAAGAATGGAGTACCACGATAATGGCACCAACGAGACCTCGCCTGACCAGAAAATCTACCTGAGCACGGCAGTCATACAGATCATGCTCAACGGTGCCGTCACACACACCGAGACAATGCAGTCCCTGCTCAGCGTCATCCGGCCCTACGGCAGTGAAATCTACACCGCGCAAGCACAACTGACAGCGACCGGCGTCCTCATCAACGAAACCGCAAGCCTCTCCCGTGAGGTCTCCGAATACGAACAGTTCGGCGGACGGCATTACGACACCCAGGCCGCCATTCACGCCCTCTTCTGGCAGGTCGGCAACCTCGCGGCCCAGACCGTGCGCATATCGTCAGGCGGATCACGAAGAAGCCTCCCTTGCAACTACGCCGCCAGAAAGATCGACCGCTTTTATCATGACAGCCACGGCGACCTCGTCATCGAATACGTCGATTCCCCCGACATGCTCGACACCCTTGGCTATTCTTTTCCCCAGCTCTACTCGCCGCGCTGCTACGGCTTCGTTTACAGCAACGCCGCGCTCCTCTCCACCGACCTCAGCTACCGCCTTGGCCCCATTCGCACCCCCACCCGGACACTGCCCGGCGAAACCATCGGCGGCACCTGGGAAACCCGCAAACGCTACATCGCTTGGCACCCCGTCACCGGCGAAGTCCTCCAGGAGGACGCCCCCTGCACATGGATATGACGCATGTTGTATGCCAGCATCAACAGAGACGATGTTTTTGCAATTAAATTGCACCACACGCAACTTTTTAGCGAGAGAAATATCGCGAAAATCGCTTACAAATATCGCGCCGCTTTACATGAATCACACCGGAGGCAAAAAGATGAGTCATAACATTCATAGTCAGGCACGCACGACGCCGAAGACACGGGCGGAGATCAGGGCGTTGCGTGAAGCCGGCTTCACGCAACGCGCACTGATGCAGCGTTACAGCGTCAGTAAAAGCACGATCATCAAGTGGCAGGGGCGCGAGGATACCGAAGACCGCTCGCATCGGGCGCATACCCTGCATACCACGCTGTCCGAAGGGCAGGAACGGATCGTCTGCGAACTGCGCCG
>JAISRR010000167.1 GCA_031273565.1 Zoogloeaceae bacterium
GTCCGGCTCATCCGGCGGACGCCTTCGCTCTGGCTCGTGTATCTGGTTTTGTCCCTGCTCACCCTGTCCAGTCTGCCGCTGGCCTATTTCATGCCCACCTTTTTCCATCGGGTGCATGGCGTATCGCTGCAACAGGCCGCCAGCATGAGCAGCGCCATCATGCTCATGGGCGCGCTCGCGGGGCCGCTGGGCGGCTGGTTCATGGATCGCAAAAGCCATCTCCGGCCCGAAGGCAAACTCGTGTTCGCCATCATCGCCTTCGGGCTGGCGATGCTGCTGCACGCGCTCGCCTTCGGCGTGGCGGAAAGCCTTTCTGGTCGCTTCGCGCTCCTGCTGCTGGCGGGCTTTGCGGGCTACAGCGCCGTCAGCGCGATTCTGGCGATCACGCAGGAACTGGCGCCGCAACGCCAGCGCGCTTTTTCCTCGACCTGCGGCATCGTCACGGCGCACCTTCTGGGTTCAATGCCCGGCCCCTGGGTGGCGGGCATGCTCTCCGACGCTTACGGCCTCACCGCCGCGCTCCTCATCCTGACCGTCGCCAGCGAGACGTTGGCAGTGGTCATGCTGCTGCTGGTCAAATGGTATTACGCGCGTGATTTTCAGCGCGCCGCGCCATACCGGTTGGCGGCAAGCGGTGTGGGGGAGCCGTGAGGGATGGGGAGATTTCGCGGGAGCTGCGTCCACGCTTCCCCAAAATGAATGTTTGCTTATATCAACAAGAAATATAAAGGTATAAAAACGTTCTTAAATATTATTAGCCCTATTGTAAAATGGGCGTTCCGCTTTCATCCCCTGCCGCCATGACCGCTTTACCCCCCACCCGGATTACGCATACCCCGCTTTCCCACCTCGACGCGCTGGAAGCCGAGGCCATTCACATCATGCGGGAAGTTGCCGGACAGTGCGCCAACCCGGTGCTGCTTTTTTCCGGCGGAAAAGACTCCATCTGCATGTTGCGTATCGCTGAAAAAGCGTTTCGTCCCGGTCGTTTTCCCTTTCCGCTCCTGCATATCGACACCGGTCACAATTATCGTGAAGTGACGGATTTCCGCGACAGCTATGCCCGCGAACTGGGGGAGCGCCTGATTGTGCGTTCGCTGGAGGATTCCATGCGACGCGGTTCGGTGGTGCTGAAAAACCCGGAGGAATCGCGCAACAAACATCAGTCGGTCACACTGCTCGAAGCGATTGAGGAATTCGGGTTCGATTGCTGCATCGGCGGCGCGCGTCGGGATGAAGAAAAGGCGCGCGCCAAAGAGCGCATCATGAGTTTCCGCGACGAATTCGGTCAGTGGGACCCGAAAAACCAGCGTCCTGAATTATGGGATTTGTATAACGCCCGCGTGCACAAAGGCGAAAACATTCGCGCCTTTCCCATTTCCAACTGGACGGAACTGGATGTCTGGCAATACATCGAGCGCGAAAACCTGGCCCTGCCGAGCATTTATTTTGCCCATACCCGGCCTGTGGTGCGCCGACAGGGGGCGCTCGTGCCCGTCACCGAATTGACGCCCGCCCGCCCCGATGAAACGGTCGAGCAAATCCGGGTGCGCTTTCGCACCGTGGGCGACATCACCTGCACCGCGCCAGTGGAATCCGACGCCGACACCGTGACAAAAATTCTCGCCGAAACAGCGACCACCACAATTACCGAACGCGGCGCGACCCGCCTGGACGACCAGACTTCCGAAGCCTCGATGGAACAACGCAAAAAAGAAGGATATTTTTAGAAAAATGCCTAACGCATCCCATTCCCTTTCGCCGCATCCCGCCCCTGTCGATCACGGTCTGTTGCGCTTTCTCACCTGCGGCAGCGTGGATGACGGCAAAAGCACCCTGATCGGGCGACTCCTGTTCGACACCAAGACCATCCTCGCCGACGCCCTTTCCGCCATCGCCAGAACCTCGCAAAAGCGCGGCATGGAAACGGTGGATTTGTCACTGCTGACCGACGGCCTGCAAGCCGAACGCGAGCAGGGCATCACCATTGACGTGGCCTACCGCTATTTTTCCACCGGTACGCGCAAATACATTATCGCCGACGCGCCGGGACACGAACAGTACACCCGCAACATGGTCACTGCCGCTTCCACCGCCGACCTCGCCATTATTCTGGTGGACGCGAGGAAAGGCGTGCTCACCCAGACCCGGCGGCATTCCATCATCGCCCATCTGGTCGGCATTCCGCATCTGGTCGTCGCCGTCAATAAAATGGATCTGGTCGGCCACTCGCGGGAAGTCTTTGAGAACATCATGCGCGATTACCTTGAATTCGCCGCCAAACGCGGCATTGAGGACGTGCATTTCATCCCCATGTCCGCCCTGAACGGCGACATGGTGGTCGAACGCGGCGAGGCGCTCGCCTGGTATCAGGGGCCGACCCTGCTCGACATTCTGGAAAACGCGCCCCTGGCGCACAGCGAACACGCCGAACCTTTCCGCTTTCCCGTGCAATACGTCTGCCGCCCGCAGGAATCCGCCAATCCCGAATTGCATGATTACCGGGGATTCATGGGGCAGGTCGAATCCGGCGGCGTCAAGACGGGCGATGCCGTCATCGTCCTGCCGTCAGGGTTGGAAACCACGGTCAAGGCCGTACAACTGGGCGGCGTGGAGATCGGTGTCGCCATCGCCGGACAGTCTGTCACCCTGTTGCTCGCCGATGAAATCGACATCTCGCGCGGCGACATGATTGTCGCCAAAAATGCCGTGCCCGAAGCGCAAAAACAGGTCGAAACCATTTTGTGCTGGCTTTCCGAAACGCCGCTCGACCGAGCGCGCACCTACCTGATCCGTCACACCACACGCGAAGTCAAGGCCAGACTCACCGCCATCACGCACCGGCTGGATGTCAATACGCTGGAAAGACTTCCCGCCGAAAAACTCGCCATGAACGACATTGCGCGCGTGGAATTCAAACTCGCGCAGCCGGTTTTCGCCGATCCCTACGCGCGCAACCGCTCGACCGGCGCGTTTATCGTCATTGACGAAAGCAACAACAACACCGTCGGAGCGGGGATGGTGGTGCGGGGGTTGGGGGGGTAATACCGGGCGTCGGGGCGCGGCTTCCTCGCTGGCAGGTTTTGCGGCGGCGCTTCCGGGGCATTGCCGTTTTCCGCTTTTCCGCCCGCTTGCCGCATCAGGGGATGATGTCGCGATACTCCACGCCATCCTTCACCAGCACGAATCCCCGGCTGCTGATCTCGTGCATCACCAGCCGAAGCACCTGGGAAGCTGAAATTTCGTGACCATTGGCTTTGAGGTGCATCGTGCTGGCGATGGCGTTTTCCAGATAGACCCGGAGCGCGTTCTTTCTTGACTCGATTCTTTCCGTGCGGGAAAACGCATGGGGGCCGATCTGTGCGCGCAAATCGCCCTGCGCCGCCACAATGTTGGACGCGGCATCATGGATGCACTCACGCCACGGTTCCAGTGTGTCGGTTTTGGCGGGATTGTCGGGATTGTCGGCAAGCAGTTTGAGCGCATCGTTCAGCGGTTGCATCGCCCACGACAGTTTGAGGTCAACGGCGCGCAGGAATTGTTCGCGTTCAGAAGGGGCGTATTTCGCGACCATTCAAAATCCTCGGTTCATTTATCGTAGCGATAATATCGCAAACAGCGACACCTATCCCGAAAAATCAAGGAGAAGACGGGGCGTCGGGCAGCTCCCGTTGCTCCGCCGGAGGGGGCGGCGCTTCCAGCGGTTCGCGCTTCCACCATTGCGGCGTCACGCTGTCCGGCGTGAGTCGTTCACCCATCAGGGGCGTGAGTAACTTGACATCGCCCGCCCGGGCGGAGAGGTCGGCAATCAGGTTGATGGATTCGTCCCAGGGGTGGCGGGCAAGATCGAAGACCGCCCAGTGTACCGGCACGAAGGCGCGGGCGTCGATGTCGCGGTAAGCCCGAATGACCTCTTCCGGGAACATATGCGTTTTCGGCCAGCCGGGATTCCAGCCGTCAATTTCGATAAAGGCGAGATCGAATGGCCCATGCCTGCTGCCGATGTCCTTGAAATGCTCGCCGTAGCCGGAATCTCCGCTGATGAACACCCGTCGTTGCCGCCCTTTCAGCGCGTAGGAGGTCCACAGGGTCGTGTTTCGGGCGCCAAAGGTTCGCCCCGAAAAATGAATGGTTCTTTCCGCCGCGATACGCAGGCCGTTTTCCTCGAACGTTTCACCCCAGCCCATTTCGTGGATGCGTTCGGCGGGGATCCCCCATTTGCGTAAATGCCCGCCAACGCCCAGCGGGACGATGAAACGTGTTTCACGCCCTCTTAACGCGCGCATGGTTGCGTATTCCAGATGGTCGTAATGGTCGTGGGTGATGAGCACATAATCCAGCGCGGGAAGCTGGTCGCGCGCAATCGGCGCCGCGCCGAAACGACGCACGATGCCCGGCACGGGCGCGGCGTTGCCGAACACCGGATCAACCAGCAGGCGCTTGCCCTCCAGTTCGATGATGAGCGAGGAATGCCCCAGCCAGTAGGCGGCGAGTGGGGGTGAATCGGCAGAGAGGGGCGCAAAGGACGCCGCGTTGAGAGCGACCTGCGGCAAGGGCGTCTTCGGCGCATGCGGATTGGGCAGCAGGAAACGGCTCCACCCGGCCGGGCCGCCGCCAGTGACGCGCTCCGGGTCATACGGCAATGCTTCCGGGCTTTGAAAGTGGCCATCCCTGAAATATGGCAGTTTTTCGTAGGCTGCCACGGCGTCAGCGTCAGGCGTCTCACCGAAGGTTTGCAGCAGATGGCAGCCAAAGATCGTCACCAGAACCCCCGGCAAGGCCAGCGCGATGAGCGCGCGGCGCAGAATTTTTTTGATTCGGCTCACGCTGTTCTCTGCTTTCTATGTTCATATCCTCACACGACCCCGGTCAGCAAACCGATGCCAAATACGGAAATCGCGCCACCCGCAAGGCGAGCCAGGAAGATGTGACGTCGCATCAGGAGGCGTCCCAACAGCAGCCCGGCGATGTGAATCAGGGCGGTGCCCAGCACCATGCCAGCCAGCGCAGCAGCCACCGGATCAGCGCCAGCGAGTTCCGTACCGTGCGCCGCGCCGTGGAAAATGGCAAAGGCGCCCACCAAACTGGCGCAGACCGCCAGCGGCAATTTGGCCTGAGTCGCCAGCAGAAGACCAATCACCAGCAGGGAAGCCGCAATCATCGGCTCAACCGCCGGAAAACTCACGCCCGCAATACCCAGCAACGCGCCGACCAGCAGCAGGGCGGCGAAGGAAACCGGCGCGACCCAGATGCGGCGCGTGGTCATGGCGCTCCAGACGCCCACGGCCAGCATGGCGGCGAGGTGGTCGGCGCCGGTCAGCGGGTGCAGCAATCCGGCGATAAAGCCCATCGCTTCCTCGCCATGCCCGACATGGGCGAAAGCAACGGAAGAAACAAGCGTCAGCAGGGCGAACAGAACGAATTTGAACGGTTTGAGGGTCATGGTTTCTCCTTGTTGGGCAAAAATGGTTCGGTGATTGGCCGGGACATGATGACCTGGCGTCCCGACGGGGCAGGACGAAGGATACGCCACAATCGCGCAAGCCGCACCGGGGTGCGCTTGCGAATCCGAATCATGCCACGGGAGGATGCGGATACCCGTACCTCCTCATTTTCAGGCGAAGCGCCCGCTCAAGTCCGGGAACGAAAAAGGTCGCTGTTTTAATCCTGTGCAGGGGGTGTTCACTGCGGAAAGCATGACGTTTGTCGAGTTTATATCCCCGCAGGGTTTTGAGGGGAAACCGCGTGTTTACCTTATGGCGGAAACATTCATGCGCCCGGCGCGATGACGCTGGCGGCAGGAAGCCACTGCAGTGAAGCGGTAGCCCAGGCTTGCCAGCGGGACACGCTCGCGGGCACAGGAGAACAACGTGCCTTCAGAAAGCGAGCGTGTTTGCCTGCTCCTCGGTAATCGCCAGATGCTGCAGACCGGCGGTCAGGTCGCGGTCGGCGGCATCCTTGCCATTCAGCTTGATTTGCAGGCGCAGATCATTGACGGAATCCGCGTTTCTGAGGGCATCTTCATAGCTGATCGCACCATCTTCGTAGAGGGTGAACAGCGCCTGGTCGAGAGTCTGCATGCCCAGTTCGCGCGATTTTTTCATGATCTCCTTGATTTCATGGATATCGCCCTTGAAGATGAGATCGGAAATCAAGGGTGAATTGAGCATGACCTCAAAGGCGGCAACCCGGCCTTTGCCACTTTTTCTGGGGATCAGACGTTGCGAAACGGCGGCGCGCAGATTGAGCGACATGTTCATCAGAAGTTGCGAACGTTCCTCTTCGGGGAAGAAGTTGATGATGCGCTCAAGGGCCTGATTGGCGCTGTTGGCGTGCAGGGTGGCAAGACACAGGTGACCGGTTTCGGAGAAGGCGATTGCGAATTCCATGGTTCTCTTGTCACGGATTTCGCCCATCAGGATGACATCAGGCGCCTGACGCAGGGTATTTTTCAGGGCCGGCTCCCAGTCTTCGGTATCCACGCCCACTTCCCGTTGGGTGATGATGCAGTTCTTGTGCTCATGCACATATTCGATGGGATTTTCCAGGGTGATGATGTGCCCGTAACTGTTTTCGTTGCGGTAGCCGACCAGCGCCGCAAGCGAAGTGGTCTTGCCGGTGCTGGATCCCCCCACGAAAATGACCAGTCCCCGCCGGGTCATGGCGACCTCCTTGAGGACGGGGGGCAAGCCAAGATCTTCCATCCTTGGAATTTCGGTATTGATGGTGCGGCAGACCACGCCAATACGACCTTGCTGGACAAAAGCATTGGCGCGAAAACGACCGATGCCGGTGGGCGAGATGGCGAAGTTGCATTCCTTGGTGGCTTCGAATTCCGTCGCCTGCCGGTCATTCATGATGGATCGCGCCAGTTCCGCCGTATGCTGCGCCGTGAGCACCTGATTGGAAACCGGCGCGATACGCCCATCGACCTTGATGGCAGGCGGGAATCCCGCCGTGATGAAAAGGTCGGAGCCATTTTTGCTGCTCATCAAGCGCAGCAGGTCGTGCATGAATTTAAGTGCCTGGTCGCGTTCCATCCTGGATTCCTTTCAAAATTCAAAACAATGTCAATGGCGCATCAAGGATCAAGAGTCAGTTGGTCGGGAAAGCATCCTTGTTGGCGGCGCGGAGGCGCGCTTCGTTGGCGGAAACAACATTACGGCGCACAAGGTCGAGCAGACATTGATCCAGCGTCTGCATTCCCAGCGCCTGCCCGGTCTGGATGGAGGAATACATCTGCGCCACCTTGGCTTCCCGGATCAGGTTGCGGATGGCGGGGGTGCCGATCATGATTTCGTGCGCCGCCACGCGGCCACTCCCGTCCTTGGTTTTCAGAAGCGTCTGCGAAATGACAGCGCGCAGGGATTCGGAAAGCATGGCGCGCACCATTTCCTTTTCGCCGGCAGGAAAAACGTCAATGATCCGGTCGATGGTCTTGGCGGCGGAAGAGGTGTGCAGGGTGGCAAACACCAGGTGGCCGGTTTCAGCGGCGGTCATCGCCAGACGGATGGTTTCCAGGTCGCGCATTTCACCCACCAGAATCACATCCGGGTCTTCCCGCAGGGCCGAGCGCAGCGCGTTGCTGAAGGACAGGGTGTGCGGTCCGATTTCACGCTGGTTGATCAGACATTTTCTCGATTCGTGCATGAATTCGATTGGGTCTTCCACCGTCAGGATGTGCGCGTGTTCGTTGGTGTTGATATAGTCAATCATGGCCGCCAGCGTCGTGGATTTGCCCGTGCCGGTAGAACCGGTCACCAGCACAATGCCACGCGGATATGAGGCGATTTCTTTGAAAACCTTCGGGCAATTCAAATCCTCCAGCGTCAGGACCTTGGAGGGGATGGTGCGGAAAACCGCAGACGCGCCCCGGTGCTGGACAAACGCGTTGACGCGAAAACGGGCAAGGTTGGGAATTTCAAAGGAAAAGTCGCATTCGAGCGTTTCTTCATAGCTCTTGCGCTGGGCGTCGTTCATGATGTCGTACATCATGCCGTGCACGTCTTTGTGTTCCAGCGGCGGCAAGTTGATTTTGCGTACATCGCCATGCACCCGGATCATGGGGGGCAGACCGGATGAAAGGTGAAGGTCAGAAGCGCTGTTTTTGACGCTGAAGGCGAGCAATTCCGTAATATCCATGGCGTGTCCTGATTCGTCCTGAAATGAAAATGGGCGGTATACTGCAAAACCCGTTCAAAAGTAAGTAGCAATTCCAAACGATTATGAGCGCAATTGCCCTTAACCTGCAAGTTGTTCGCCAAAAAATCATCACAGCGTGCGCAAAATCGGGCAGACAAACAGGGGCTGTCAGGCTCCTGGCGGTGAGCAAGACGCGCCCCGTTGCCGACGTATGGGCGGCCATTCTGGCCGGACAATCGGATTTCGGCGAAAACTACGTGCAGGAAGGCGTGGGCAAGATTCTCGCCCTGCGCGAATTGTCACCCCTTGCAGAACCGGTCTGGCACTTCATCGGCCCCCTGCAGAGCAACAAAACCCGTCTGGTCGCCGAGCATTTTACATGGGTTCACTCCATCGAGCGTTTTAAAATCGCCGAACGTCTGTCGGCGCAGCGCCCCGAACATCTGCCGCCCTTGCAAGTCTGCATACAGGTCAATGTATCCGGCGAAGCGAGCAAAAGCGGCTGCGCACCCGCCGACCTTCCTGAGCTTTGCCGGAAGGTGGCGGCGTTGCCCCGGCTCACGCTGCGCGGACTGATGTGCATCCCTGCGCCTGCCGCCGATTTTGCGGCACAATGTCAGCCTTTTGCAGCATTGCGCCGGATGTTTCTGGACTTGCAAGGCGAAGGGTTGCCCCTGGATACGCTGTCCATGGGCATGTCCGACGATCTGGAAGCAGCCATTCACGAGGGCGCAACCTGCGTGCGGGTCGGCACGGCCATTTTTGGAGCACGGAAGAAATCATGAAAATTACATTTCTGGGGGGGGGCAACATGGCTTCCGCCCTGATCGGCGGACTCGTCGATAAAGGATTTGCGGCGGCGGACATTCTGGTGATCGAATGCCTGCCGGAACAACGCGCGAAACTGACCGAAAAATTCGGCGTCGCCTGTCTCGCCGAAACCGACGAAACTGCGCTGACGGCCACCATTCTGGTGCTCGCCGTCAAGCCGCAGCAGATGCGGGAGGCGCTCGCGCCCTTCGCCGGGAAACTCACGCACCAGATCGTCCTCTCCATCGCAGCCGGGCTGACGTTGGAAATTCTCTCCGGCTGGCTTTCCGGTTATCGACGCATCGTGCGCGCCATGCCCAACACGCCCGCCCTGATCGGCGCGGGTATGGCGGGCCTGTGCGCCCTGCCGGAAGTCGTTCCGAATGAACGCATGCTCGCCGAACGGGTGTTGCAGGCGGCGGGCGAAATCCTGTGGGTGGAGGATGAAACCCGGATGGACGCCGTAACCGCCATTTCCGGCAGTGGCCCCGCCTATCTCTTTTTGTTCATTGAGGCCCTGCAGCAGGCGGCGCTCGACTTGGGATTCACGCCGGAAGCGGCGCACCGACTGGCGGTTGGCACCACCCTGGGGTCGGCGCAACTGGCGGCCGCTTCCGACGAATCGCCCGCTGTCCTGCGTGAACGCGTAACCTCCAAAGGCGGCACCACGGCAGCCGCCTTGCAGGTCATGGCGGAAAAAGGCGTGGCGGCGGGCATTGTTGCCGGGGCCAAGGCCGCCAAAGCGCGCAGTGAAGAAATGGCGCGGCAACTGAGCAATGCGGGCTGAGCCTGAAAGGAAAACCCATGCAAGCCCTCTATTTTCTGCTCAAGACCGTCAGCGATTTTTTCTGCGCCCTGTTCATTTTGCGCCTGCTGTTGCAATGGCGGCGCATCTCTTTCGCCAATCCGTTTGGTGGCTTCGTCCTGAAACTCACCAACTGGGCGGTGTTGCCCCTGCGCCGCATCATCCCCGGCTTTGGCGGTGTGGATTGGGCCAGCCTTATCGTTGCGCTGGTCGTGCAATTCATTTTTGTCCTGCTGGTTTTCGGCGCGGCAGGGCCGGGCTTTGGTGTAAGCGTTGGCATGGCGGGCGGACTATGGCTCAATTTGCTGTTGCTGGCGCTGATGAATCTGCTGCGTTTGGTCATCTACCTGTTTTGCATCGTCCTGATCGTGCAGGCCGTGCTGTCGTGGGTGAATCCATGGTCGCCGCTCATGCCGACCCTGCGCCAGTTGACCCATCCGCTGCTCGCGCCCGTGCAACGCCTGATCCCGCCCATTTCCGGCATCGACCTCTCGCCGCTGGTGGTCATTCTGCTCCTTCAGGCGGTGCTGATGTTGTTACAGTGAGCTGGTTTCGCGCCGACCAGGACGGGGCGTTCTGCCTCACCCTGCACATCCAGCCCGGCGCGAAAAAAAGCGGCGTCGCGGGGCTTTATGGAGATGCCCTGAAAATTCGCCTTGCCGCCCCGCCCGTGGATGGCAAGGCCAACGCCGCCCTGCTCGCCTTTCTCGCGGAACTTTTGCAAATTCCCGGAAGCGCCGTCAGCCTGAAAAGCGGTCAGACCTCGCGCCGGAAAGTCGTGCGCGTGGCAGGCGTGGAGGCCGGGGCGCTGGCGCGGCTGGTTTCAGAAAACCATCAGGGCAATCAAGCTACCCGCCGACCCCGCCGACCAGCGTGATTTTGGCTTTACCGATCAGTTCCTGTCCCAAAAGGGGCGTGTGTTTGCTGGCGCTACGCAGGGTTTCCGGGGCAAGCTGCCAGGCTTCATCGGGGGCGAACAGGCACAGGTCGGCTGCCGCGCCCGCGCCCAGATGTCCCAGATCATCGCGCCCCAGAATGGCGGCGGGGGCGGCGGTGAGCGGGGCGAGGGTGGTGGCAAGCGGCAATTGCGCTTCGCGTCCCCATTGCAACGTCAGCGGCAGCAAAAGTTCCAGTCCGGTTGCACCGGGTTTGGCTTCGCCGAAGGGGAGCAGTTTGTCGTCGTGGCTCAACTGCGTGTGATCGGAACAAAGCACGGCTACGCCCTGGGCTACGCCCTGACGCAGAGCATCACGGTCGTCTATGCTGCGCAGCGGCGGGTCGAAGCGGGCGAGGGTGTCGAAAAAGCCGATGTTGTGTTCGGAAAGATGCAGGTGGTGAATGCCGACATCGCAGGTGACGGGGATGCCTTCGGTCTTTGCCCGGGCGACCATGTTCATGCCAATGGCGGAAGAAATGCGACGCAGGTGCAGACGTACGCCGGTATCGGCGGCCAGCGTGAGAAAAGTGGCGATGGCGACGGTTTCGGCGCTGACGGGAATGCCGGTCATTCCCAGACGGCTGGCGACTTCGCCATCGTGCGCGAAGCCGTTTCTGGAAAGATAAAAATCCTGCGGTTGCATCCAGATGGCAAAGCCGAAGGTGGCGGCGTATTCAAAGGCGCGCAGCAGCGATTGGGTATCAAGCACCGGGCGCTTGCCTTGCGAGAAGGCGACACAACCGGCGGCGGCCAGGCCTGCCATTTCAGCCAGCCGTTCGCCATCCAGATTCTGGGTCAGCGCGCCCAGCGGCAGGAGGCGGGTCAGTTTCAGGTCGGTGGCTTCCTGCACCAGCCGTTCGACCAGTTCCGGCTCGTCCAGCGGCGGGTCGAGGTCAGGCGGGCAAACCAGTGTGGTGACGCCACCGGCAATGGCCGCCCTGAGTTCGGTTTCCAGACGACCGGGGCGGGCGCAGAGGTCGATGAGGCCGGGGGCGACGACAAGCCCTGTCGCGTCAATTTCCCGCTCGGCCTGAAAATCTGCGGGCGCAGCGCCGACGCAGACGATTTTTCCGGCGGCGATAAACACATCCGCAATCTGGTCGATCTGGTTTTTCGGGTCGATGACGCGCCCGTTCTTGATGGCGATTTTCATGTTCAGTTTCCTGCCAGAATGCTCATGACGGCCATGCGTACCGCAATGCCGAAGGTGACTTGATCGAGAATGACGGCTTGCGCCCCGTCAGCGACAGCGGAATCAATTTCCACGCCCCGGTTCATCGGGCCGGGGTGCATGACGATGGCGTCAGGTTTGGCCAGCGCCAGTTTCCCCGGCGTGAGACCGTAATATTTGAAATATTCAGTGGCGGAAGGCAGCAGCGCGCCGGTCATGCGCTCGTTTTGCAGGCGCAGCATGATGATGACGTCGCAATCGCGCAATCCTTTTTCCATGTCGTGATAAACCCGCACGCCTGTGCGGGCAAGATTGGTGGGCAGCAAGGTCTGTGGGCCGATGACGCGCACTTCCCGTGCGCCAAGGGCGGTAAGCGCGGCCATATCGGAGCGGGCGACGCGCGAGTGCAGGATGTCGCCGACGATGGCGATGGTGAGCGCCTCAAAATTCCGCTTGAAATGCCGGATGGTATACATGTCCAGCAAGCCCTGGGTGGGGTGGGCGTGGCGACCATCGCCGGCGTTGACCACATGAATGTCGTCGTGCCCCATGCGATGCAGGTGCTCGGCGATCAGATAGGGCGCGCCGGAGGCGGCGTGACGCACGACAAACATGTCGGCATGCATGGCGCAGAGGTTGTCGATGGTGTCGAGCAGGGTTTCGCCCTTGGCGGTGGAAGAACGATTGATGTCGAGGTTGATGACATCGGCGGACAGGCGCTTGGCGGCAATCTCGAACGTGGTGCGGGTGCGGGTGGAGTTTTCAAAAAACAGATTGAATACGCTCTTGCCGCGCAGGAGCGGCACTTTTTTGACTTCCCGGTCGGCAATGCCGAGGAAAGACGCGGCGGTATCGAGAATGTGGATGAGCACCTCGCGCGGCAGGCCGTCAATGGCGAGCAGGTGGGTGAGTTCGCCATTGGCGTTCAACTGCGGGTTAGGCATGGTCTTCAACCTCCCAGAAAAGACATCCGGCGTCGTCCCGGCTCAGGATCAGACCAATACTGCGCGGCAGTTCCAGACGCCAGACGCAGTAATTGGGCGCGACGGGCAATTCGCGGCAACCCCGGTCGGCCAGCACGGCCAGCTCAATCGCCGCCGGACGACCATAATCGAACAATTCGTTCAGGGCGGCGCGGGTGGTGCGCCCCGTGTACAGCACGTCATCGACCAGAATCAGGCGGCGGTCATTCACGTCGAAAGGAATCTGCGTGGGTCGCACCTGCGAATGCAATCCTTTTTCGGCAAAATCGTCGCGGTAGAAGGAAATGTCGAGCATCCCGGCTTCTTCGGGCAATCCCAGAAGTTGCGCGAGCCGTTCGGCGATCCACGCGCCGCCGCTGAAAATGCCGACCAGCGCCGCATCGGGCGTCAAACCGGGCCGAATCAGATCGGCGAGCGCCCGACATTGCGCCTCGGCGTCAGGCAGGGGCGAGAGCGGGGAGGGGAGATGAGGAGAGGTCATGAGGATGGTCGAACCAGGTTTGTAAAATCAGTTGCGCCGCCACAGCATCCACCAGCGGCTTCATGTTTTTGGCGTTGCGCCCGGTTTCCCGCAGCCGGGTTTCGGCCTCACGGGAAGTCAGGCGTTCATCCGCTTCCTGCACCGGCAGATTGAAACGCGCGGCAAGGCTTCGGGAAAATTCATGCGCCCGTACGGTCATCGCGTGCGCCGTACCGTCAGCATGGGTGGGACGACCGACCAGCAGAATTTCGGGTCGCCATTCCTCAATCAGACGGGCAATGGCAGCGAGACGTTCGGCATCGTCGCCCGCCTGGATGACCGTCAGCGGATGCGCCTGTCGCAAAACGGTTTCCCCCACCGCAACGCCGGTGCGTTTTTCGCCGAAATCGAAGGCCAGAACGGTGCCCATCTAGTGATGTCCGGCAGGAAGTGGAGAATGGATTTTCATGGACGTGAATTGTAGACTGCTTCGGTGAAGAAGACAGAGAAGAAATGCAGGGCAATCGCATGAATTCCTTTATCATAACCGGTTTCAAGCATATGAAAACAAGCCAAAGCGTTGTGCGCGATAAACGTCGGAAGTGGCGGCGATCAGGCGTCTGACCTTGATGCCGCCCTTGCGCGGGACAGGATCAGGACGGATGAGATTCAGGGTGATGTGTTTCAACACGGTCAGAGCGCGGGTCATACACTGCCCACCCGGCGACGGAACGCGGCTTCAAATTCCTGCGGGGTCAATCAAACCGAACAGACGCCCGAATGTGTCATGGGACACAATGCCCTGTTCAAGCCTGGGGTACTGGCGAAACCAATCCAGCTTCTCATTGGCCCAGGCTTCAATTTCCACGAAAGTGTCCGCGCCCGACAG
>JAISRR010000216.1 GCA_031273565.1 Zoogloeaceae bacterium
TGCGCTTCATGGGCGCGGAGCATGGCTTCATGCACATGCCGGGCAAATTCATGGCGTATCTCGTTTTCCCGTTTGCGGTTGATTTGCAATGGTAATAATTCACCGCAACGGCACGGTTCCACCTTTTCCAGTTTTTGTACACGCTTTTGCACAAATGCGGCGTGGGCGGCGCGGAAAACTTCCACCTCTGCGCAAGGCTGTGCGGAGGCGCTGAATTCATCGACCCACAGGCAGGCAATTTGCGGCGCGGGTTGTTCCTGCCCGCCGCGCGGGCCGCGATTGCGCTGATAGTGCAACCGTCCGGCGCGATAGGCGCAGTAGAGTCCTTCCACCAGCGCGGGCGGCAGGGTGGCCGAAGAAATCAACAGGCGCGTACCCAATAAACCGGCCCAATGCACGAGCCGGGTCAAGGCGGGCAAATCGGCCAGATCGAAATCATCCAGTTCATCCAGCACCAGATCGCTGCTCATCAGGCGCAGCATGGGCGCAATTTGCCTGCCGGCGCGTTGGGCTTCCGTCGCGGGCATCAAATGGTCAACCGTGCAAACCAGCATGGGCGCGGATAACAAGGCTTTTACCCGCAAATCGCCCATCGCCTTGTCAAGCAAACCATGATCGGCATATTGGCCTTCGTAATAGACATGGCTGTCTTCTTCAATCAGCGATTGGATGGATTCAGACCCTTCCGCCTCGGCCTGTTGTTGATAAAATTCAAACAGGTCGCGACTGGCGGAGCCGCCCACGCGCACGGCCAGTTCATCTTCCGTCAAATGCAAATCCCGGCGGTACGCCGTGCCGGTTTGCAGCGTCAATGTGCGCAAACCGAGCGCGAAAGTGCAGCGCATTCCCTGTTGCGCATCCGCCAGCGCATACATAACGCGGGCATTGGCCAGCGTTTTTCCGCATCCGGTGGAAGCCATATTGATAATAAAAGCGCCGTGTTCGGCAGCCTGAACGCGCAGGCTTTCCGCCATATCGGCGGCCTTGTCCTGCCAGGAAAAACGCGGCGACGCGCTACGCTTTTTCAATCCATGATGACGCGCCAGACGCGGCAGGTGGCGCTCGAACCCGGGGAGCGCATGGACAATGGAAGCCACATCGCGGGCAACGCCCAGCAGATGTTCATCCAGCCGTTGTTTCAATTCTCCATTGCTGTCGGTGTTGGCAAAAAGCATTTCGCCTTTATCGTCCTGTTCGCGTTTTGACGAATCGGGCGGCAAGGCCGAATAGCAATGGTCGGCCAACATCAGGCTCAAACGCGCCAGATGCATGATATAGGGGTCATCCAGCCAATTGCCTTTGCCCGGCTTGTTGAGTAGCACCAAAAGGCGCGCGGCCACCTTTGCGGCCTGGGTACGCCAACGCGAGCAGAAAACCGGCAAAGGTTCATTGAATTTCCAGTAGTCCGCAACCTCCCGGCTATTTGCCTCGCGCTTCCTTTCATTCCATGTGGGCTCCATTCTATCCAAGAGGTTTTTCAGTTTTTCGACCTGATTAAATTCTTTTGATCGCGTCCCCAACCGTTCTTGTTCTAAATTGCTGTTCCAGGCAGGAAGCGTCGGCAGGCGGTGATGACTCACAATCAACCAGGCAATCGCTTTTGCCAGAGGCGGCAGGCCACGGAAAGGCGGAGAAGTTTTTCCCAGTCCATCACACTGGTAACGTCCAGCCTGACGCCAAAGCTCATCTCCCGCTGCGGGTTCTGTCAACCGCTTGAGCCATGTTTCGTCATCATCCTTGCCGACAAAAGCCAGAAACAGGCGCAGTGACACCCACTCGTGACGATAGAGATTGGTTTCCCGGATGCGTTTGCGCAAACGCTTCTGAAAGGCCGCGCTCGCTTTACCCAAATCATGCAGCAGGGCTGCCATTTGCGCCAACAGACGAATATCCTCGGCGCTGTGCCAGTCATTTTCATCTTTCATCCGCAACACATCACGAGTGGTCATATTGGTCGGCGTGGTGCCATCGGCGTTGAATTGGCGGGCGTCGCCTACAATCCACAGCAGTTCGCTATGGTCTTTGCCGCGAATCCAATGGCAGGCGACCGCCGTGTTTTTGCGGGCGGTTTTGCGCAGCAGCTTGCGCAGGGTATCCAGCCCCGCCTGGGTAATGGGCGTTTGCCAGACGCGCTCCCCACGGCGTTCGGCAAATTGATCCAGAATGCGCCGGGTTTCTGTTAACGCGCGTTTGCTGCATTGGGAAACCAGCAGGATGTTCACGGGGCTTTCCCTTGTTTTTCGAGCGCCTGTTGCGCGGTATGGGTGGCTATGGATTTCAGGGTGTCAATCATGAAATCCAGCGCTTCGCTTTGCGTCAGGGATTCGATGCAGTTGTGGCGGAATTGCTGTTCGTCATCACCGCGCATGGCGGATAAAAAGGCTTGCGGCAGAATGCAGGCATCCTTGACCAGATCCGCCGTGTCAAACACCAGCCCGCCGCGACGTGTTTTGCCATGCAATACGGCCAGACCATGCGGCAGGCCAAGCACCCAGGTCGCCGTCGCGCCCAGACCATAGGCCAGATAATTGCCGTGATCGAGAAAGCGGTTGGCCGGGTCTGTGCCGCTGCCGCGTTTGGCGCGGGTAAATTCTCCATAGCCCACCGTATCAACCGCGATTTTGAATAACGCCTTGGTCAGCCGCGCTTCTTCCGTCAAAAGTGTCATCGTGTCTTCCGCCTGTTCGATCTGGCGCAGGGATTTATCCAGCAAACCGTCCAGATGGGCGCTATCCACTTTGAATCCGGCCTCATGCAGGGCGCGCCGCGCCCACTCCCGGCGCAGACATTCAATGCGGGCGCGTTGCAAGGCTTTGGCCGCCATCAAGCGCAATGTGTCGTCAAACCAGAACTGAACCCATGCCTGTAAATATTCGGTCGGCCGGTATTCGCTTTGCGGAGAAAACCATGCCACTTCGATGTCCATTTCATTGGCGGAAAAAAGCGGCGTGCCGCCCCCGCCGCAAAATCCCACCAGAACGCCAGCCTTGGCCAGCTCGCGCATGGCGGCCTGCGTGATGGACGTTCCCGTTCCCAGCAAGAGGCTGGTGGTATTGGCAATCGGGATATTCCAATAGAGCGAGCGTTTTCCCTGGTCGGTGACATACTCAACCCGTCCGCCATTGACCAGAACGCGACAGTGCTCCAGATAATACAAATTGGCGCGTTTGGAATGAAGAATGGTCTTGAGGTCGGAAGCGGCGATGTTTTCCATATTTTATCGTTTCAGGCTTGCCAATAGTATTCCGACCTGCACGGCGTGGGAAGAACCGATGCAACGAATGGGGGCGGTAAGCATAAGTGTTCAGTTCCGCGCGATCATATTCCAATACGTAGCTGGCCGTTATTTCAGGCGCAGGCAATTCTGCGGGAAGTGATTGAATCACATCGGAGGCAAAAAGATGAGCCATCACATTCACAGTCAGGCACGGGCGACGGCGAATGATGCTGTAGCGGGGCGACAAAAAGCCCCGTCGCTGCGGGGCAGGCTTCCATCCGCATCAATCCTTTCTCGCCCGGAGCGAGGCTTCGCCCATACAGCACGACCCTGCTGACAACTATCCGCTGCGGATTACGTCGAGTTTGTTCGCTTGATCCTGCCCCAACTGTGCAACAAATCGGGCGAAAGGCTCGATTTCGCCGTAGGAACTGGCACGTTCAAGCGCCTGCATGTAGGCAGACCGTTGTTGTACCGGAATAACCGTCCAGGCATAGCCGCCGGTCACGAGCATCGCATTCATCAGAAAACGGGCAAGGCGTCCATTGCCGTCCATGTAGGGATGGATAAAAACAAACAGGAAATGACCAAGCACTGCCCGAACCGCAGGGTGCGGCTCGTTTTCGATGAGTTCAAAGAGTACCGGCATACAGTCCCGCACGGCTTCTCTGGACAGCGGAACGTGCAATGCGCCACGGATAAACACCTGATGCTCACGCCATCCCGCAAGGTCTCCTGGTTTCAACAAACCTGCCTGTACGCCTGGGCTAAATAGCGCCAGGTACCAGGCGCTCAACGCCTCGCGCAATTGTTGCGGTCCGGGCTGCTCATCCTGATGTTGCATCGTCTTGACGATGAAGTCTTTGACAAGTTTGTGCGCCTCAAAATATCCCTTGGCCGCCATTGTGTCGCGCTGCTCACGGTCGGTGCCATCCGGGTTCCAGTTACCGTTCCTGATTCTTTCGATCAGATCAACCGTGATGTGATACCCCTCAATAGAGAGGGAATGATAGGCGTCCGCCAGGTAGCAATCTTCGATGGCTCTGAGCGTCTGCGCTTCGTCTGCGGGGAGTGCGCCGGGCGGAGGAAAAGCGGCAATGACAGCCTCACGCATGTTTTTCCAGTTGAACCGCAGACGCTGCACATGGGGTGAAACCGGGCTGCCGACAAACAACGGTGTTGGGGGGGTGTCGAAAGGCGAAACCTCCTGAACAACGTAGCCGACGCTACGCAGGGTATTGGTAATGCTGTCCGCAAAATCCACTCGCCCCACGCTGCGCAACGCACCCGCCAAACGTCCGGCGATGACGGAGTGGGAACCCTCCAGCAGTTTTTGCAGGAGTGCTGCGGTATCGTCAAGCATCCCCAAAGCAATACGCGCCGCCAGAGCTTGCTGCGTAAAGAAGGTCGGTGAAACAGTCATCAGCGCATCCGTCAGCGTCACGAGCCGGATGCCTTGATGTTCTGCATCCGGCCAGGAGGGCAGTAAAACGGGGGCGCGGTAGATGAACAATGAGCAGCCATGCAGCAGTGGCACCAACTGGTTGTTGCCTGCAGTCGCCCAGATTTGCAATTGTCGGGGTAGCGTGCGCTCGCCGGAACGCAGCAGCAGCGATTGATCGGGACTCAGATGCCAGTTTTGACCGAAACGCGCATCGCAATAGCCAACAACAAAATCACGCATCCCGGCAAACCATGCGGCTGTGCTACCCGTCAACCTGTCGGCGGCGATGTCAGGACGGGTCGGCAGGTACCAGCCTTTGATGACCTCTTCAATGTAACCTGCCTTGCACAAGCGTTCGCGGTGTGTTCTCGACAAATCCCTGCTGCGGATGACATGCAACCCCTTATCCTGGAGTACCTTGATCTGTTCGATGGATGCCGCGAGTTTTTCGTTTGGAGTGACCATGTTGGACTGTAGCACTAATTTTGTGCTTTATTATTACACTACTATTGCGTTAAATACATGCACTAATTTTGTGCTCACCAGACATATCGTTTCGGTTCAGTCGCTTTTTCCGACTTTCCTGTGACCTGAAGGCGGGGCTTGCCGCGCATCGGGTCAAACGCCATCCGTCCAATCTTCCAGCCGTAAATCGCTTAGTTGGCGGAATGCCTTGTCGTTCGTGACCAGTACCGCATCCAGGCTTTTCGCATGGGCGGCAATCAGCAAATTCAGCGGTGCCAGGGTCTTGCCCTGAAGTTCCAAAGCAGCTCCAGGTACAGCCCACGCTGCGCTTCGTAGGAAAGTGGCCCCAGTCCTGCAATAGCCTGTCCGTTGAAGTTGAGTTCTGTCGTATCCTGTATGCACAGCACCACCGCGTGCTGGCGCATCCGTGCTTCGGTCTGCACAATATGCGGCGCCAGAACCTCGCGCCAATCCAGTCCGCGCTTTTGCACGCTGGACTGCTCGAAGAATCTATAGACCGCCTGCGTCTCCGCCCAATCCTTGCACGCGCCCGGAATGCTGGCAGTTGGCTTGTCCGCAAACCGCGTCGCCAGCTTGATCAGTCGAGCA
>JAISRR010000205.1 GCA_031273565.1 Zoogloeaceae bacterium
ACGTGTCGATCACGGTGAAGCTGATTGCCCCGATCGCCATGGAAGAAGGTCTGCGTTTCGCCATCCGTGAAGGCGGTCGCACCGTCGGCGCGGGCGTCGTCGCCAAAATCATCGAGTAAGTTTGCTTTTGTTTTGAATAGGGCGCTCCGCCTCCGGAGCGCCCTATAGTCTTTGCCGCAGGGGTATAGCTCAACTGGCAGAGCGTCGGTCTCCAAAACCGAAGGTTGGGGGTTCGATTCCCTCTGCCCCTGCCAATTTATATTCCTCGTCCGGGCGATAGTGTTCGGGAAAGTTTTTGCACGACATGGCCGATAAAATCAAGATTGTGCTCTCCCTGCTGCTGGTTGCGGCGGGTATCGCCGGGTTTTACCTGCTCGCTGACGCAGCGACAGTGCTGCGCGTGCTGGCGGTTGCCGCCGGGGTGATCGCGGGCGGGTTGCTGTTCTGTCTGGCGACGGAACCGGGCGCGCGTTTCGTTCAGTTGTGGCGTGAAGCCTGGGTGGAGCTGAAAAAAGTCGTCTGGCCCACCCGCAAGGAAACCCTGCACATGACGGGCATGGTGTTCGCCTTTGTGGTGGTAATGGCGTTCTTCCTGTTTCTGACCGACAAGACACTGGAATGGGTCATGTATGACCTCATTTTGGGATGGAGGAAATCATGAGCAGGCGCTGGTACGTCGTACATGTCTATTCCGGTTTTGAAAAAAGCGTCATGCGCGCCCTGATGGATCGCATTGAACGCTCCGGTCTGGTTGATCTTTTTGGCCGCATTCTGGTGCCGGTCGAAGAAGTCGTGGAAATGAAGAACGGGCAGAAGTCCATCACCGAACGCAAGTTTTTCCCCGGCTACGTGCTGGTGGAAATGGAGATGAACGACGATTCCTGGCATCTGGTGAAAGACACGCCGCGCGTGACGGGTTTCGTTGGCGGTACGGCGACCAGGCCCGCGCCCATTTCCGAGAAGGAAGTCAATGACATCATGCAGCAGATGCAGGCCGGGGTGGAAAAACCGCGTCCCAAGGTGCTGTTTGGCGAAGGCGAAGTGGTGCGCATCAAGGAAGGCCCGTTCGCCGACTTCAACGGCAGCGTCGAATCCATCGACTATGAAAAGAATCGCATTTCCGTTTCAGTCAGCATTTTCGGGCGTTCCACGCCTGTGAATCTGGAGTTCTCGCAGGTCGAAAAAGTCTGATTTTTCAAGGCGCGGCCGGACGCCTTCCTTCCGGCAAGAGGAGTGTCAGTAAGGCAAAAGCCTGAACGCACGTCATGACTCACTTACAAGGAAACAACATGGCCAAGAAAATTATCGGCTACATCAAGCTGCAAGTGCCCGCCGGGAAAGCGAATCCGTCGCCCCCGATCGGTCCCGCGCTGGGTCAGCGCGGTCTGAACATCATGGAATTCTGCAAGGCGTTCAACGCCAAAACGCAGGGTCTGGAACCGGGTCTGCCGATTCCCGTGGTGATTACCGCCTTTGCGGACAAGTCGTTCACGTTCATCATGAAGACGCCGCCCGCGACCATCCTGATCAAGAAGGCAGCCGGCATCAAATCCGGTTCCGCCAGACCGCATACCGACAAGGTGGGCAAGATTACCCTGGCCCAATGCGCCGACATCGCCCGGCAAAAGCAGCCTGACCTGACCGCCGCCGACCTGGACGCCGCCGTGCGCACCATTGCCGGTTCCGCGCGCAGCATCGGCGTTACCGTGGAGGGGCTGTAATCATGGCCAGACTCACCAAAAAACAAAAAGCCATCGTCGGCAAGGTCGATGCGCAAAAACTTTATCCCGTGACGGAAGCCTTGACGCTGGTCAAGGAAACCGCCACCGCGAAATTCGATGAATCCGTGGACGTGGCCGTCAATCTCGGCATTGACGCCCGCAAATCCGAGCAACTGGTGCGCGGTTCCGTCGTATTGCCTGCCGGTACCGGCAAGAGCGTGCGCGTCGCCGTGTTCGCCCAAGGCGACAAGGCCGAGGCTGCCAGGGCTGCGGGCGCTGACATCGTTGGTTTTGAAGACCTGGCGGCTGAAGTCAAGGCGGGCAATCTGAACTTTGATGTGGTCATCGCCACGCCGGACGCCATGCGTATCGTCGGTCAGTTAGGCCAGATTCTCGGCCCGCGCGGTCTGATGCCGAATCCCAAGGTGGGCACGGTGTCGGCAGACGTGACGACGGCCGTGCAGAATGCCAAGGCTGGTCAGGTGCAGTACCGCACCGACAAGGGTGGCATTGTTCACGCCACCATCGGTCGCGCTTCGTTCCCGACGGACAAGCTGGAACAGAATCTGCGCGCCCTGATCGACGCCCTGAACAAGGCCAGGCCTGCCGCTTCCAAGGGGCAGTATCTGAAAAAAATCGCCGTTGCCAGCACCATGGGTCCCGGCGTGCGCGTGGATCAGGCCAGCCTGCTTGGTGCAGCGTAAAGATTGGATGTAAAGACTTTGGGACGCAGCGCCGCCGTTTTTCGATGGCGCTGCGGATCGTCAAAGACCACAGGCGCTCCCGGAATTTCCGGGGCTTAAATGGTTTTCCGGCCTGTGCAGACGGTGTAGCCCGAACAAGGATTTTGCCGGAAGGTATTTCTGAATCTTTCGGCCTGCTTCTGGTTCAGGTCGCCGTAGGAGTGGCGGGATCGTTGTTCCGCCATGTTTTGACTTGAAAGGAGGAAAGACCTGTGGGTCTCAATCTCGAAGACAAAAAAGCCGTTGTGGTTGAGGTGGCGGCGCAGGTGGTCAACGCCCAGACCGTCGCACTGGCCGAATATCGCGGCATTGAGGTGGGTGATCTCACCGCCCTGCGCAAACAGGCGCGCGAAGCCGGGGTGTATCTGCATGTGCTGAAAAATACCCTGGTGCGGCGCGCGGTGGCGGAAACGCCGTTCGCGACGCTGGCGGAACACATGGTCGGGCCGCTGATTTACAGCATTTCCGCCGACCCCGTGGCGGCCGCCAGGGTGTTGCACGACTTCGCCAAAACCAACGACAAGCTCGTCATCAAGGCGGGTTCCTATGCGGGCAAGGTGCTGGATAAAGCGGGCGTGCAAGCCCTCGCCTCCATCCCCGGCCGCGAAGAACTGCTCGCCAGGTTGCTGGGCGTCATGAAGGCGCCGGTTTCCGGTTTTGCCGCCGTGGTCGCCGCGCTCGCCAAACAACGCGAACTCGAGTCCG
Source organism: Zoogloeaceae bacterium (assembly GCA_031273565.1). Classification (GTDB taxonomy): domain Bacteria; phylum Pseudomonadota; class Gammaproteobacteria; order Burkholderiales; family Rhodocyclaceae; genus Azovibrio. The sequence continues at coordinate 3,170 of JAISRR010000205.1, forward strand.
TCGAAGCCACTGTGGTTTGATGGGCAAAAACTTTTTTACGATTTCACCAGGAGTGATTTAAATGGCAATTTCCAAAGAAGACATCCTCGAAGCCGTCGGCAATCTGACGGTGCTCGAACTGAACGACCTCGTCAAGGCGTTCGAAGAAAAATTCGGCGTTTCCGCCGCCGCGTTCGCCGCGCCCGCCGCTGTGGGTGGCCCCGCTGCGCCGGCCGCTGAAGAGCAAACCGAGTTTACCGTTGTGCTGACCGCCGCCGGTGACAAGAAGGTGGAAGTCATCAAGGTGGTGCGCGCGGCGACCGGCCTCGGCTTGAAGGAAGCCAAGGACGTGGTAGACGGCGCGCCCAAGCCGGTCAAGGAAGGCGTTTCCAAGGCCGATGCCGAAGCCCTGAAGAAGCAACTGGAAGACGCGGGCGCCAAGGTCGAACTGAAGTAAGACGCGCGTTTTTTACGGGCTGGCGGTTGATTTCGACCGTCGGCCCTTTTCCGTTCGTTGTGTTTTTGATTCAGCGAGAGATTGGTATCCGTGCATCGAACGGCAATCGCAAGCGACTTTTCTTCACGCGCTGACGTAGACGAGGGCTTGCGTTTGCCTGTTTTGTGTTTTTCGTATCCCTTTGTATTTGTTGACCGGCTTTCCGGTCTGACTGTTTTTAGTCTTTCAATCTCGGAGCGACCATGAGTTCTGCCTCTTCCTATTCCTACACCGAGAAAAAACGCATCCGCAAAAGCTTTGCCAAGCGGGAAAACGTCCTGGAAGTGCCTTATCTTCTGGCGACGCAACTGGCGTCCTTTTCTGACTTCCTCCAGGCTGACATTGCGGCGGAACAGCGGAAAAACCAGGGCCTGCAGGCCGCGTTCACTTCCATTTTTCCCATCGTTTCCCATTCCGGCAACGCCCGTCTGGAATTCGTCAGCTATACGCTGGGCGAACCGGCCTTCGACGTCAAGGAATGCCATCAGCGCGGCCTGACCTTCGCTTCATCCCTGCGCGCCAAGGTGCGGCTGGTGATTCTCGACCGGGAAGCCTCCTCCGAGACCATCAAGGAAGTGAAGGAACAGGAAGTGTACATGGGCGAAATTCCGCTCATGACTGAAAACGGTTCCTTCGTGATTAACGGCACCGAGCGCGTGATTGTGTCGCAGTTGCACCGTTCGCCCGGCGTTTTTTTCGAGCATGACCGGGGCAAAACCCATTCCTCCGGCAAGCTGCTGTTTTCCGCGCGGGTGATTCCTTACCGTGGTTCCTGGCTGGATTTCGAGTTCGATCCCAAGGATCTGCTTTTCTTCCGCGTCGACCGGCGGCGCAAGATGCCGGTCACCACGCTCCTGATGGCATTGGGGATGACGCCGGAAGAAATCCTGTCCGAATTTTTTGAATTCGACAGCTTCACGGTGAACAAGGATCGCATCTCCTTCACCCTGCTGCCGGAACGACTGCGCGGCGAAACGGCGCGTTTTGACATCTGCGACAAGGATGGCAAGGTCATTGTCGCCAAGGACAAGCGCATTACCGCCAGACACGTCCGTGACATGCAGGAGGCGAAGCTGAGTGTGCATGTTGTGCCCGGCGATTTCATTCTGGGTCGCGTCATTGCGACCGCCGTTGTCGACAAGAATACCGGCGAAGTGCTCGCGCAGGCCAATGAGGAAATTACCGAAACGCTGCTCGCCAGGTTGCAGGAAGTGGACGTGGGTGAAATCAAGACCCTCTACACCAATGACCTCGACCGGGGCGCTTTCATTTCGCAAACCCTGCGCAGTCACGACACGCTCGCTCGTCAGGCTGCCCGTGTCGCCATCTACCGCATGATGCGTCCGGGCGAACCGCCGACAGAAGAAGCGGTGGAAATTCTCTTCCAGGGTCTTTTCTACGCCGATGAGCGTTACGATCTTTCCGCTGTCGGGCGCATGAAATTCAATCGTCGTCTGAATCGTGAAGATGTCGTTGAATACAAGGTGATGGTCAGGAGTCTGCAATCGCGCGCTGAAGCGGCGCTGAAAAAACTGGCGGAAGAAGCCGCCCTGCCGCTCACGACCATTCAGGATCTGGTTTCCCAGCTTTCCTACGGCCCGCGCGCCATCGCCGAAAATCTTACCGGCGAAGCGGCCCGGACGCTGGCGACCAAACTGAAAAAAGTGGGCGCGAACGTGGAAGTCGGCGAACAATTGACGCTTTCCCCGCGTGACATCGTGGAAGCCATCAAGGTGCTGGTGGAACTGCGTAACGGTCGCGGCGACATCGACGACATCGATCACCTTGGCAATCGTCGCGTGCGCTCGGTCGGCGAACTCTCGGAAAACCAGTTCCGCGCCGGTCTGGTGCGTGTCGAGCGGGCGGTCAAGGAACGGTTGAATCAGGCCGAATCAGACAACCTGATGCCGCACGACCTCATCAACGCCAAGCCCATTTCCGCCGCCATCAAGGAATTCTTCGGTTCCAGCCAGCTCTCGCAGTTCATGGATCAGACCAATCCGCTCTCGGAAATCACCCACAAGCGCCGCGTTTCCGCGCTTGGTCCCGGTGGCCTGACGCGCGAACGCGCCGGGTTTGAAGTGCGTGACGTGCACCCCACCCACTATGGTCGCGTCTGCCCGATCGAAACACCGGAAGGCCCGAACATCGGCCTCATCAACTCGCTCGCCCTGTACGCGCGCGTGAATAATTACGGCTTCATCGAAACCGCCTACCGCAAGGTGGAAAACAGCAAAGTCACCGACCAGATCGAGTTCCTCTCCGCCATCGAAGAAGGCGCTTACGTCATCGCCCAGGCCAACGCCTCGCTGAACAAGAAAGGCGTGCTCACCGATGAACTCGTGACCTGCCGCGAAAAGGGCGAAACCATTCTGTCCGAACCCGCCCGCGTGCAATACATGGACGTGGCGCCGGGACAAATCGTTTCCGTCGCCGCCTCGCTGATTCCCTTTCTGGAACATGACGATGCCAACCGCGCCCTGATGGGCGCGAACATGCAACGTCAGGCCGTGCCCTGCCTGCGTCCGGAAAAACCGCTGGTCGGCACCGGCATCGAACGCACCGTGGCGGTCGACTCCGGCACAGCGGTCATCGCCCGACGCGGTGGCGTGGTCGATTACGTCGACGCAGGCCGCATCGTGGTGCGTGTGCACGACAACGAAACCCAGGCCGGTGAAGTCGGCGTGGATATTTACAATCTGGTGAAATACACCCGCTCCAACCAGAACACCAACATCAACCAGCGTCCGGTGGTCAAGGTGGGCGACATTATCGCCCAGGGCGATGTGGTCGCCGATGGCGCCTCCACCGACAAGGGCGAACTCGCGCTCGGCCAGAACATGTTGATCGCCTTCATGCCTTGGAACGGCTACAATTACGAAGACTCGATCATGATTTCCGAGCGCGTGGTGGCGGAAGACCGCTACACCTCGATTCACATCGAGGAACTGACGGTGGTGGCGCGTGACACCAAGCTGGGGCCGGAAGACATTACCCGCGACATCGCCTCGCTGGGTGAAGCGCAACTCTCCCGCCTCGATGATTCCGGCATCGTCTATATCGGCGCGGAAGTGGTGGCGGGCGACGTGCTGGTGGGCAAGGTGACGCCGAAGGGCGAAACCACGCTGACGCCGGAAGAAAAGCTGCTGCGCGCCATCTTCGGTGAAAAAGCCTCCGACGTGAAGGACACATCCCTGCGCGTGCCCGCCGGCATCGCCGGAACGGTGATCGACGTGCAGGTGTTCACCCGCGAAGGCATTGAGCGCGACAAGCGGGCGCAGTCGATTATCGACGACCACCTGCGCTCCTACAAACTCGACCTCGCCGACCAGATGCGCATCGTTGAGCGCGACGCCTTTACCCGCGTCGAAGGCTTGCTGCTGGGCAAGAAGGCAAATGGCGGGCCGAAGCGTCTCGCCAAGGGTTCCACGATCACCAAGGAATACCTGGACGGGCTGGAACAACAGCATCACTGGTTCGACATCCGCGTCGCCGACGAGGATGTCGCGGAAAATCTGGAAAAAATCCGCGACGGTCTGGAACAGACGCGCAAGGATTTTGACCAGGCCTTCGAAGCCAAACGCAAGAAACTCACTCAGGGCGACGAACTGCCGCCGGGCGTGCAGAAGATGGTCAAGGTCTACGTGGCGGTCAAGCGTCGCCTGCAACCCGGCGACAAGATGGCGGGTCGGCACGGCAACAAGGGCGTCGTGTCGCGCATTGTGCCGGTGGAAGACATGCCGCACATGGCCGATGGCCGTACCGTGGATATCGTCCTGAACCCGCTGGGCGTGCCTTCACGGATGAACGTCGGGCAGATTCTGGAAGTCCATCTGGGCTGGGCCGCCAAGGGACTGGGCGAACAGATTGGCGCGATGCTGAAAAGAGAAGCCAAAATCGCCGAGCTGCGCAAGTTCCTGGACAAGATTTACAACGTCAAGGGCAAGCGCGAAGACCTGGACAGCCTGAACGATACGGAAATTCTGGAGCTGGCCGACAACCTGAAAAAAGGCGTGCCCTTCGCCACGCCCGTGTTTGACGGCGCCAGGGAAGAAGAAATCAAGTACATGCTGGAACTCGCGGGATTGCCCCAGAGCGGTCAGGTGCAATTGTTTGACGGTCGCACCGGCGAAGCCTTCGAGCGTTCCGTCACCGTCGGCTACATGCACTACCTGAAACTGCACCATCTGGTCGACGACAAGATGCACGCCCGCTCCACCGGCCCTTACAGTCTGGTGACGCAGCAACCGCTGGGCGGCAAGGCGCAGTTTGGCGGCCAGCGTTTCGGCGAAATGGAAGTCTGGGCGCTGGAAGCCTACGGCGCTTCCTATGTGTTGCAGGAAATGTTGACCGTGAAGTCCGACGATGTGAACGGTCGCACCAAGGTTTACGAAAATATCGTCAAGGGCGAGCACCGAATCGACGCCGGCATGCCGGAGTCGTTCAATGTGCTGGTCAAGGAAATCCGGTCGCTGGCGATTGACATCGACCTCGAACGTTACTGATGCAGTCTGGGAGAGTGTGAAATGATGATGAATATGCTGGATCTGTTCAAACAGACGCAGGAAGAAGAGGAATTCGACGCGATTACCATTGGTCTCGCTTCGCCGGACAAAATTCGCTCCTGGTCTTTCGGTGAAGTCAAAAAGCCGGAAACCATCAATTACCGCACGTTCAAGCCCGAACGCGACGGTCTGTTCTGCTCCAAGATTTTCGGCCCGATCAAGGATTACGAATGTCTTTGCGGCAAGTACAAGCGCCTGAAGCATCGCGGTGTGATCTGCGAAAAGTGTGGCGTCGAAGTCACCCTTGCCAAGGTGCGGCGCGAACGCATGGGACACATTGAGCTGGCTTCTCCGGTCGCCCACATCTGGTTTCTGAAATCGCTGCCCAGTCGTTTGGGCATGGTGCTCGACATGACCCTCCGGGACATTGAGCGGGTGCTGTACTTCGAAGCCTTTGTGGTGGTTGATCCCGGCATGGTGGCGGATCTGCAACGCGGTCAGTTGCTTACCGAAGAGCAGTATCTCGAAATGATGGAAAAGCACGGCGACGAGTTTTCCGCCCTGATGGGCGCGGAAGGCGTGCGCGAACTCCTGAAAAGTCTCGACCTCGATGGCGAGGCCGAACGCCTGCGCGCCGAACTGGAAGTCACCGGTTCCGAGAGCAAGAACAAAAAGCTCGCCAAGCGTCTGAAAGTGCTGGAAGCCTTCCAGAAATCCGGCATCAAGCCCGACTGGATGGTGCTGGAAGTGCTGCCGGTGCTGCCGCCCGACCTGCGTCCGCTGGTGCCGCTGGATGGCGGTCGTTTCGCCACCTCTGACCTGAATGATCTCTACCGTCGCGTCATCAACCGCAACAACCGTCTGAGGCGTCTGCTGGAACTGAAAGCGCCCGATATCATCGTGCGTAACGAAAAGCGCATGTTGCAGGAATCCGTGGATTCGCTGCTGGACAACGGTCGGCGCGGCAAGGCGATGACCGGCGCGAACAAGCGTCCGCTGAAATCCCTGGCCGACATGATTAAAGGCAAGGGCGGTCGTTTCCGGCAAAATCTGCTCGGCAAGCGCGTCGACTACTCCGGTCGTTCCGTCATCGTCGTCGGCCCGCAGTTAAAGTTGCACCAGTGCGGCCTGCCCAAGCTGATGGCGCTGGAACTCTTCAAACCCTTCATTTTTCACAAACTGGAAGTGCTGGGGCTGGCGACCACCATCAAGCAGGCGAAAAAGATGGTGGAAAGTCAGGAAGCCGTGGTGTGGGACATCCTTGAAGATGTCATCCGCGAGCATCCGGTGATGCTGAACCGCGCCCCGACCCTGCACCGTCTGGGCATTCAGGCGTTTGAGCCGACCCTGATCGAAGGCAAGGCCATCCAGTTGCATCCGCTTGTCTGTTCCGCCTTCAACGCCGACTTCGATGGCGACCAGATGGCGGTGCACGTGCCCCTGTCGCTGGAAGCGCAGATGGAAGCGCGTACCCTGATGCTGGCCTCGAACAACGTGCTTTCCCCCGCCAACGGTCAGCCTATTATTGTGCCCTCGCAGGATATTGTGCTGGGGCTTTACTATGCGACCCGCGAGCGCATCAACGCCAAAGGCGAAGGCATGGCCTTTTCCGACCTGTCCGAAATGGAGCGCGCGTTGGCGGCGGGCATGGTGGAGTTGCACTCAAGAATCTCCGTGCGCCTGAATGTTTTTGAATCCGGCGCGGGCGAGGATGAATGGGACGAAAAACTGGTGCGCGTGGAAACCACCGTCGGTCGCGCCCTGCTCTCCAAAATTCTGCCGCGTGGCCTGCCCTTCAAGAGCATCGACAAGTCGTTGAAGAAAAAGGAAATTTCCAAGCTAATCGACGAATCTTTCCGTCGCTGCGGCCTGCGCGAAACGGTGATCTTTGCTGACAAGCTGATGCAAAATGGTTACGCGCTCGCCACCCGCGCCGGTATTTCCTTCTGTTCCGACGACATGCAGGTGCCGCCACAGAAACAGGAAATCATCGCCGCCGCCGAAACCGAGGTGAAGGAGATCGAGCAGCAATACACCAACGGTCTGGTCACTCAGGGGGAACGGTACAACAAGGTGGTGGATATCTGGGGTCGCACCGGCGATGAAGTCGCCAAGGCGATGATGGCCCGGTTGTCCAAGGAAAAAGTCATCGACCGTCACGGCAAGGAAGTCGAACAGGATTCCTTCAACTCCATCTACATGATGGCCGACTCCGGCGCGCGCGGTTCCGCCGCCCAGATTCGCCAGTTGGCGGGGATGCGCGGCCTGATGGCGAAGCCGGATGGCTCCATCATCGAAACGCCGATCACGACCAATTTCCGCGAAGGTCTGAACGTGCTGCAATACTTCATCTCCACCCACGGCGCGCGTAAAGGGCTGGCGGATACGGCGCTGAAAACCGCCAATTCCGGTTACCTGACACGGCGTCTGGTGGATGTGACGCAAGACCTCGTCGTCACCGAAGACGACTGCGGCACCCACAATGGCTATACCGTGCGCGCGCTGGTCGAAGGCGGCGAAGTCATCGAACCCTTGCGCGAACGCATTCTGGGTCGCGTGGTTGCCGATGATCTGGTCGACCCCGAAAGTCAGGAAACCGTGATTTTCGCGGGCACCCTGCTGACGGAAGACCTGGTGGAACTCATCGACAAGCTCGGCATTGATGAAGTCAAAGTCCGTACCCCGCTCACCTGCGATACCCGCTATGGCCTCTGCGCCAAGTGTTACGGGCGCGATCTGGGGCGTGGCTACCTCGTCAATGTCGGCGAAGCCGTCGGCGTCATCGCCGCGCAGTCCATCGGCGAACCGGGCACCCAGCTCACCATGCGGACGTTCCACGTCGGCGGTGCGGCCTCGCGCGCGGCGGCGATTTCCGAAATTGAATCGAAATCGGCGGGCGTGGCGCGCTTCTCCTCCGGCGTGCGTTACGTGACCAACGTCAAGGGCGAAAAAGTGGTGATCTCCCGCTCCAGCGAAATCATCATTGCCGACGATGCCGGACGCGAACGCGAACGCCATAAAGTTCCCTACGGCGCGACGCTGCTGCCCACGGACGGCGATGCCATCAAGGCCGGGACGAAGCTGGCGATCTGGGACCCGCATACCCGCCCCATCGTCACCGAATACGCGGGGACGGTGAAATTCGAGAATGTTGAAGAAGGCGTCACCGTCGCCAAGCAGATCGACGAAGTGACCGGTCTGTCCACGCTGATGGTGATCGACGCCAAGGGCAGCGGCAGCAAGAGCAAGGCCAAGGGCGGTCTGCGCCCGGTGGTGAAACTGCTGGACGCCAGGGGCGAAGAAGTGCGCGTGGCCGGTTCCGACCAGCCCGTCTCCATCGCCTTTCTGGTCGGCTCCATCATCTCCGTGCAGGATGGTCAGGAAGTCCACGAAGGCGACATCCTCGCCAAGATTCCGGTGGAATCCGCCAAAACCCGCGACATTACCGGCGGTCTGCCGCGTGTGGCGGAACTCTTCGAAGCCCGCACGCCCAAGGAAGCCAGCATCCTCGCCGAAGTGACCGGCACGGTGTCCTTCGGCAAGGAAACCAAGGGCAAGCAGCGCCTCATCATCACCAATCTGCAGAGCGGCGAACCGAACGAATACCTGATTCCGAAGGATCGCCATGTGCTCATTCACGATGGTCAATTGGTGAACAAGGGCGAAACCATCGTCGAAGGCGAACAGGATCCGCACGACATCCTGCGGCTGAAAGGCATCGAGGAACTGGCGCGTTACATCACCGACGAAGTGCAGGACGTGTATCGTCTGCAAGGCGTGAAGATCAATGACAAGCACATCGAAGTGATCGTGCGCCAGATGCTCCGGCGCGTGGTCATCGTTGAGCCGGGCGACAGCCGTTTCATCAAGAGCGAGCAGATCGAACGCGCCGAAGTGCTGGCTGAAAATGACCGCCTGGAAGCCGAAGGCAAGCTGCCCGCCACCTATGAGCACATTCTGCTCGGCATCACCAAGGCGTCCTTGTCCACCGACTCCTTCATCTCGGCGGCTTCCTTCCAGGAAACCACGCGCGTGCTGACGGAAGCGGCGATCATGGGCAAACGGGACGAACTGCGCGGCTTGAAGGAAAATGTCATCGTCGGTCGCCTGATCCCGGCAGGCACCGGCATGGCCTACCACAAGAGCCGCAAGGCACAGGCGGCAGGCGAAGATCAGGCGGGCGACCGTCCGATTCTGGAGGCGGACGAACCGCTGCTCAGCGTCGTGCCTGTCGAAGCCTCGGAAAACGCAGCGGACGCCTGATCCGGCCTCCGCCCCCAACAAAAATCCCCGCGCAGTTTTACTGGCGGGGATTTTTTTATCGAAAACTGACTCCGGTCGGAAACCTCCCCCTTCAGGGGGGTAATCTTGCTCGCACGGGAGGGGCGTAACCCCTTCCGTGCTTTCATCCGGCCTGCCGGACGTGGATTGAAACATGCCTGTCCGGCACACGACTTATGCGAGAATGGACGCTCGCTTGTCATTTATGCCGTCGTTTACTGGAGATTTCTTATGTCAACCCGTTCTCTCGCGTTTTTCCCCCGTTTTTTCATGCTCTGTCTGCTGGGCGTTTTTCTGGTCGCGTGTGGTTCGTCGTCATCGCCGGAAGGTACGGTCAACGATTATTTCAAAGCCGTTGTGGACAACCGTGTTGAAGATGCCGTAGCGTTTTATTCAATCAAGGATGTCAAGGACAACGATTTGACGATGGTCAAAGGCAAGCTGCAAATGATTGTTGGCGAACAGATTTCGAAAATGCAGAAATCGGGCGGTTTGCAAACGCTGACGACGAAAACGGTCAGCGCGGAGGGGGATACGGCGACGGTTGAAGTGGAAATCACTTACGGTAACGGTAAAAAGGAGAGTGAAACGCTTAAATTGGGCAAGGAAGAGGGCGGCTGGAAAATACTGCTGAACTGATTCGTGTTGCGACAAAACGCCTCGCGCAATCTGGCGCGTCATCCCATTCGCCGGGTCGGATGGCTGGCGCTGTTGCTCCTGCTGTGCGCCGGATGGGGTGTGAGTATCCTGCTGCATCCGACCCCCACGCCGGTTGACCTGCCATCCGTTGTTGGCGCCCGTCTCAAGGCGGGCGATCTCATTTTTCGCATCGGCAATGAATGGCAGGGCGACGCCGTGCGCGGCATGGCGTCCATATTGGCTTCGCGCGAAAA
>JAISRR010000014.1 GCA_031273565.1 Zoogloeaceae bacterium
AGATGTCGTCAGCTTTTGAGGAAACGCGTTGGCCATCAGCGGTTGATGAGGTGGCAGTATCGTTTGCGGCGCTTCACGCCCAAAAGTCGAACGCGTCGACCAACGGCGCGAATGCCTCCTGGAATCGCAGCCTGAGCGGGTTCAGGCAGGGCGGGTTCAGGCAGGGCGGGTTCAGGTAGGACGGGTTCAGGTAGGGCGCGTTCTCCGAAAGCGCCGCAGGTCAACAACGGCGGTATCGTAGATCACGCCCTGCCTGCCGTCATTCCCTTGCAGGGGAATGACGGTGTTTGCGGCCAGGGCCTCGGTGTCAGTCAAATGCGATTGCCCTGAGGGTGAAAGTTTAGAAGTCCCAATTCATATGGATACTGCCGGTAATGCCTTCGCGCTTGCCGAGGTAGCCTTGCAGACCGAGACCAAGGCTGACCGGAAAATGGCGTCCCTGCTGCATGGAAAGGCCGATTTCGCCGATGCCGACGCCGCCTTTCAGCTCAGGCGCGTCGATGGCCAGGGCGCCGCCGATGGTATTGGTTGTCGCCCGCGCTTTGCTGTTGAATTCATGTTCATAGGCCAGACCCATGTGGGTTTGCCATGCTTGCGCCACCGTCCAGGTGAGGCGCGCGCCAAGGCGCAGGCGTTCGGAATCCGTATCCTCGAAGCGGATGTCATCGCCCGTGGACAGCGTTGTGCGTTCACCCGTCTGGCGCAGCCACAGGTATTTGCCGTAAACATCCAGCGCCTGATTCTCGCCGAACGACCAGATATGACCGACGCCGGCGTGCGCGCCGTAGTAACTCATGTCAACATCGTATTCTGCGCGTTGCCCCAGATAGTCGATCAGGTCGGAACTGGAGAAATCGGTTTTGACCCGGCCCGCGCGTAGCGTGGCTTCGGCGTAATAGCCGTTATTGCCCGTATAGTGGGCGAGCAGACCGCCGCCCGCATAACGGGTATTGCCGTCGCCTTTGATGCGTGCAGTGCGCTTGAAGGAGAAGCGGGCGGCGCCGAAGCTGTTGTGCGTGTCGTAGTCACCGCGCCCATATTCGGCGAACGCGCCCAGCGTCAGGCGACCGGCGGCGAAATCCTGTCCGGCGGCAGCGCCCAGAATGAGCGAAGCGCCATCCATGTTGATGTGGGAACCGCTCTCGTAGCGCGAATGACCGGCGGCAACCGCGCCGAAGGCGCTGTAACCGGTTTGCCGCCCGGCACTGGCGACGGCCAGCCGCATCCCCCGCTCGATGGAAAGGTCAACCCCCTGATTCATCAGGGCGACGCCGCTCAACAACCCTTCCGACAACGCCTTGGCCTGGGGCGCGGCCTTGACGGCAAGCGCGCGCAGACGCATCTCTCTTTTGGCGTTGTCGGTTTCAAGCGCGTAGTCATAGGCGACGGTTACGCCTTGTAAGCCGTCGAAACGCGTGCCTTCGTTGCCGGGCGTACCGGTCAGCGTACCCGTCGTTGTGAGCAGGGAGAGCATGTCGCGCTGATCGCTTCCGCCCTTGAGTCCAATGAGCGGAGGGGACAAGCCGACAAGCGCGCCAGTGACATCGGCATTCCCCGTCACCTTGAGCATGCTTTCCCCTTTGCTCAGGGTAGGAAGGAGAGAGAAATTCAGATTGCGGCCTGCCAGACTGAGGTTGCCCGTGACGCGGGCGTTTTCAGCGTGCACGTTGAAGGTGTTGAAGCGGTAGGTGGTCGTGGCCGCGCCGGACACATTCAGGGTTCTGCCGCCGCCCAGATGGATAGCGCCGAAATCAACATCGCTGGCGAGGGTGGCGGATGCGCTGATCGTGGTGTCGCTCCCGGTGACATCGAGCGAATTGAGCCTGAACGTCAAAGCGCCATCCTGTTTTTTCAAGATAATGGCGTTGGCCTTGAGGGTGTCGGCCCTGAAGGCGACATCGCCGCCCGCGCCGCCCGCGCCGCCACCATTGCCACCCCCCGTGCCTGTTCCGTCGATGCCCTTTACGCCGCTGCTCACGGTTAACGTACCGCCCACCTGTACGGCGCCGGTCGCGGTGAAGGTCGCGTTGCCGCCGCCACCGCCGCCGCCGCCACCGCCCGCGTCACTGCTTATGTTCACACCGCCTTTGCCGCCCTCGCCGCCTTGAGTGGATGCGCCGCCCTTGCCGCCCGCGCCACTGAATGTATCTTCTTGATTGCCGCCCTCGCCGCCGCGACCAGCGGTTAAAGTGAAATTTCCCGTCACCCTGATGCTTCCGGTAGACGGGGTGATGGAAATGGAAGCGCCACCCCCGCCGCCACCGCCGCCACCGGGAGAGAGGCTCTGATTTTCATTCCTGCCCGTACCGCCCGCGCCGCCCGCGCCGCCAGTAAGGGTCAACTGACCAACTTCGGCATGCGGAATGGCAAGTACGCCTGTGCCGCCCTTACTGCCTGTCTGCCCGGTCTCGCCCGGCCCGTTATTGGCATTCCTGCCACTGTTGCCGCCCGCGCCGCCGGTGCCGCCCGCGCTGCCTGTGCTGCCGATGTCGCCCGCAGTGGTGGTGTTTGTATTGCTTTGCATCAGTGTGTCGCCGCCCTTGCCGCCTGTGCCGCCGCTGGCGGCAAAATCAACCGCGCTCGCCGGAGCGACGGGAAGCATCAGACCTGTCGCCAGCATGGCCTGAACGGTGGACTGCGTGAGTTTGTTACGCAGGGAATTAGATTTTATGAAATTCATTTTGTGAAAATATTTCTGTTGAAGGGAGCTGGATTCTATTGGAAGTATGCTTAAACGCAATGGCGGGCGTTAAGCGAAAAGCGGATAGAACCCCGGAGTGTTGTGTCGATGCTAAAATGCCAACTCTTTTGCGGCGGTGCACCATGACTGAAGAACAACATCTGAGCGATACGGACGATTTGCAGGAGCGCCTTCAGGAGGTGGAAAACCTGCTTGCCCGTCATAAACTGGTCGAGATGCTGGTGCACAATCAGGACATGCCCCGCCACGAGCTGGTGGAAGAACTGGTGCACAAGCAGAACCTGAACGAACTCTGCTTCAAGCTCGACAACATGCACCCGGCGGATGTGGCCTACGTGCTGGAAGCCCTGCCACTGGAAGAGCGTTTGCTGGTCTGGGATCTGGTGCGGGCGGAGCGGGATGGGGAAATCCTGCTGGAAGTCTCCGACGCGGTGCGGGAAACCCTGATCGACGCCATGGAGCGGCACGAGCTGGTCGCCGCGACGGAATCCCTTGATACCGACGAACTCGCCGACCTTGTGCCCGACCTGCCGCAAGAGGTGGTGGAAGACGTTTTCCAGGCGCTACCGCCGGAAGAGCAGGCGCAGTTGCGCGCCGCCATTTCCTACCCGGAAGGCACGGTGGGGGCGCTCATGGATTTCGACATGGTGACGGTGCGCGAGGATGTCACGCTCGAAGTGGTCCTGCGCTATCTGCGCCGCTTTGACGAATTGCCGGACCACACCGACAAGATTTTTGTGGTTGACCGCGACGAGCGGCTGCTGGGACTGCTGCCACTGGAAAGTCTGCTGATTAACGACCCGGACACGGATGTGCGGCAGGTGATGAAAAAGGATATGGTGCGCTTTCAACCGGAAGACAAATCCGAAGAAGCGGCGCAGGCTTTCGAACGCTATGATCTGGTTTCCGCACCGGTGGTCGACACGGAAAACCGCGTGGTCGGGCGGCTTACCCTGGTGACGGTGGTCGATTTCATCCGCGAGGAGTCCGAAGCCGAACAACTGGCAAACGCGGGTCTGCGTGAAGAAGAAGACCTTTTCGCCTCGGTCTGGGATTCGGTGAAAAACCGTTGGGCGTGGCTGGCGGTCAATCTGGTGACGGCCTTTATCGCCTCGCGCGTCATCGGCGTGTTTGAGACTTCCATTGAAAAGCTGGTGGCGCTGGCGGCCTTGATGCCCATTGTGGCGGGCATAGGCGGCAATTCCGGCAATCAGACGGTCACCATGATCGTGCGCGCCATCGCCATGGGACAGGTCAAACCCGACGCCACCCGCCGCCTGTTGAAAAAGGAACTGGGCGTCGCCCTGATCAATGGCGTACTCTGGGGCGGTCTGTTGGGCACCCTGGCCTGGTGGCTCTATGAAAGCATTTCGCTGGGTCTGGTGATGACCGCCGCCATGACGTTAAATCTGTTGCTGGCGGCCTTTGCCGGCGTCGGCATTCCCATGCTGCGCCAGCGACTGGGCGGCGATCCGGCCATCGGCGGCTCGGTGATGATTACCGCGCTTACCGATTCCGGCGGCTTTTTCATTTTTCTGGGGTTGGCGACGCTGTTTTTGTTGTAGCCTGGACAAGCGAAAGCGTACCCAGGCTGCCGGGGCAATCGCATGCATATTGCCACACGCCCTCCACCCCTTCGGGGCGCCTCCCTCAAGGAGGGAGGCTTTCAATGCCACCCTCTCCGAGGGAGGGGCGAAGCCGTCGGGGGGAGCGGGTTATCTGTTGCGGGCGGCGAATTGTATTCCAGAGGGGGAATGTCCTTTCCGTCCTGTAACCTGAAGCTGGTTACATGCACGGAATTTGCGTTTGACATGTTTTTCAGGGCGTTCAGGGAATCGGAGCCAGTAATGGAGACGGTCCAGTTGGTATGCGTCACCACGCCTTCGGGGGTATTTTCCTGAACGCTTCCATCCGTAAAGTTCAGTTTCCAGCCGGATTGCTTGGCCTGGCCGCTACCTTCAGAGAAATCAAGGCTGTAGGTTCTGTTTTTCCCGCTTCCCCTGTCCTTTAACTCTCCGAATGAAATGGCGCCATTGGTAAGATTCACCCTGAATTCGAACTCGTAGGCGAAATCGGCGTCAATCGTGCCCTTCACCGTGACCAGAACGGGGCTTTTCTCATCTACACGCGCGCCGGCGGTAATATCAGGGTAGCCTTTCGAGCCTCCCGGTCCCCGCGGTACTGCCGCAATTTTGGTGGAAGTAGCGCCTGCCGCTTTGCGTAGCAACTGGGCGTTGAATATGGATTTTTTGCCGGCAGCGGCAAAGTCGCGCAGATTGATGTGGACATTGCTGCCGAAACTCAGGGTGCTGTCGTCATTAAACATGATCCGCACCCGCCCTGTGGCATCGGTGCTGATCACGTCTGTGGCTTGCAGGGGCGCATTGACCTGCAAGGCTTCCGTTTTTCCATTGCGCGCCACCGTCGCACCGGGAACCAGATGGGTGATTTTGCCAATGTTCGTCCCCTGTGCATACGCCGTCATGACAAAACAAAAGAGCAACAGGAAAAGGACCATGCCGTCGCGCAGAAAAATCTGGCGGCCTGATGTCGTAACCATGATATTGCCTCGCATCATGCAATGCACGCCTTACCGTAAGGCGCGAAACGTTGAAAGGAGTCTGAAATGTAGCAGTTTTTGAGGGTACCGACAATTTTACGGTTCAGAGGGCAGGGTTCCGATTCGGCTGGCGAAGGTTTTGTGCGGCAAAGCCGCATTCCGCATCCCGGATCAGGCCTGTCTCATCGGAAAACGAGCGTTGGCGCGTTTCCCAGCAGGTCGCGGATTTTTTGCGCGACTTGCTGGGCGGCGTCGCGGTCGGGGTATGGCCCCATCTGCAGGCGGTTGAGCTTGCCATCGCTGTAAATGAAAATGGGATCGGCAATGTCTTCGAGGTCGCGCGCCAGGTGGTTTTTCAGGTTTTCGGCGTTTTCCGGGTTGGCGAAAGCGCCCAGTTGTAAAAAGACGCCATGTTCAGTCGCCGCCGCCGCTTCTTCCCTTTGCAGGCGCAGGGCGAGGGCGTCGAATTCGTCGCTCGCCGGCGGGATGACCGCGACCGGCGGCGCGGGGGCGGGCGGGACGATCGGCGTGGGCAGGCTGGCCCCGGGGATGATGGTTTCGACGATCACCTTGCTGCTGCCGTTATCGATATAGCCGAGTTTGTACGCGGCGGTATAGGAAAGGTCGATGATGCGTCCGGCGTGGAAAGGGCCGCGATCATTGACCCGCACGACGACGCTCCTGCCGTTGGCGGGATTGCTGACGCGCGCGTAGGAAGGCAGCGGCAGGGTGGTGTGGGCGGCGGTCATGGCGAACATGTCGTAGGTTTCGCCGATGGAAGTTTTCTGCCCGTGAAATTTTTTGCCGTACCAACTGGCGACGCCTTCCTGACGAAAGGGTTTGACCTGGGTTTGCGGCACGTAGTTTTTGCCCAACACCGTGTAGGGGCGGTTGGCGGCGCGATGCAAGGGTTCCGCGCGCGGGATGGCGTCGGGGACGTTATCCAGACCGACGGGAATTTCCGCGCCGGGGCCATCATCCTTATAGTAGCCGCCGCCCTGTTTGGCGGGCACGGTCTTGACCTTGCCGGGGGTGGCGACCGGCACATGGCGCGGGGTAAAGGAACAGGCGGCGAGGGCAGCGCACAGGGCAAGGGGCAGAAGGCGTTTGTATTCTCGCGCCACTTCTCTCATGGGGGGCGGCGAAGCCGACGGGAGGGGCGGACATGTCATCATCGTTTCACCAGCATCCGGTGCGTGTGAATGCTCATCAGGATGCCGATGCCGATCATCAGGGTGACGAGGGCGGTGCCGCCGTAGCTGATGAAGGGCAGGGGCACGCCGACCACGGGCAGGATGCCGGAGACCATGCCCATGTTGACAAAGGCGTAAATGAACAACACCAAAGAAATGGCGGCGGCCAGCAGACGGGAAAAGAGGGTGGGCGCAGCGGCGGCAATCATCAGCCCGCGCCCGACCAGACAGAGAAAGAGCACGAGCAGAATGCCATTGCCGAGCAGCCCCCATTCTTCCGAGAGCACGGCGAAAATAAAATCGGTGTGTTTTTCGGGGATGAATTCGAGATGGGTCTGGGTGCCGTTCAGCCAGCCCTTGCCGAACGGCCCGCCGGAACCAATGGCGATGGTGGACTGGATGATGTGATAACCCGCGCCCAGAGGGTCGGAGGTGGGGTCGATCAGGGTCAGCACGCGGCGACGCTGGTAATCGTGCAGCATGTTCCAGACAAAAGGCAGCGCGCTTCCCCCGGCTATGGCGAGACCCAGCATGATTTTCCAGGGCAGACCGGCAAAAAAGATGACAAAAAAACCTGCCGCGCCGATCAGCAGCGAAGTGCCGAGGTCGGGTTGCTTGAGAATCAGGCCGATGGGCAGCAGCAGGATGACGGCGGCAATGGCGAAGTGTTTGAGGGTAATCAGGGATTCGTTTTTGTGAAAATACCAGGCCAGCATCAGCGGCATGGCGATTTTCATGATTTCTGATGGCTGGATGCGGGTGAAACCAAGCGACAGCCAGCGTCGCGATCCATTCACCACGACGCCAAAGAACGCGACGCCGATCAACAGCGAGAGACCGATCAGGTAAACCGGCAGCGCAAAACGCATCAGCTTTTGCGGCGCGGTCTGCGCGACGACCAGCATGATGACGAAGGCGATAATCATGTTCACAATTTGATTGTCCAGCCGCGAGAGACCGCTGGACGCCGTGGCGGAATAAACGGTGACAAGGCCCATGCCCATGAGCAGAAGCACAATGACGAGCAGGGGAATGTCCAGATGGGCGCGTATCCGCGCCCGCCAATGTTTAATCCTCAATAACATGCTGACGCTCTCCTTCTGCTTTTGTATCGCCTTCGTCGACGCTGGCGACGCTTTCCGGGGCGGGAGCGGTGGATGCCTTGCCCAGCAGGTAGTAATCGAATACCTGACGGGCGATGGGCGCGGCAGATACTGCGCCGAAGCCGCCGTTTTCCACCAGCACGGCGACGACGATTTTCGGCTTGTCGACCGGAGCAAAGGCGATGAACCATGAATTGTCGCGCAGGCGCGCGTGCAGGTGTCCCACGTGACGCTGGCCGACAACCTGCGCGGTGCCGGTCTTGCCGCCTGATTCGTAGGGCGCGCCCGCAAAGGCGCGCGCGCCAGTCCCCTGTTTGTTCACGCCCGCCATGGCCGTCTTGATGAAATCGACATGTTCGGGTTTCAGCGGAATACGGCGCACGGGTTCGGTGGCGATCTGCCTGACTTCACCCGTCGTCGGGTCGGTAATGCGGGAAACGAGATGCGGCGGAAATACCTTCCCGTAGTTCAGGATATTGGCCAGCGCGTGCGCCATTTGCAGCGGCGTGTAGTTGTTGTAACCCTGCCCGATGCCGACAGAGATGGTTTCGCCGGGAAACCATTTTTGCTGTTCACGCTTCTTGAAATATCTGGCCTTCCACTCCGGCGAGGGCAGGATGCCTTCGCTTTCGCCGGGAACGTCGATGCCTGTGCGACTGCCAAGGCCCAGTTGCGCCATGAAACGGGAAATGGCGTCGATGCCCATGTCGTTGGCAAGGACGTAATAATAGGTGTTGCAGGAAACGATGATGGATTTCAGCATATCCACCGAACCGTGTCCGCCCACCTTGTCATCCATGAAGCGGCGGTTGCCGAAATTGAAATAGCCGGGGTCGGCGATGGTGAAACTCGTGTCGCGCCTGCCCTGGCTCAGGGCGGCGAGCGCCATCAGCGGCTTGAAGGTGGAGCCGGGCGCATAGGCGCTCTTGATGGCGCGGTTCAGCATGGGCTTGTCGGGGTTGTTGTTGAGTTCTTCCCAGTCGTCGAAACGAATGCCGTCGACAAACAGGTTGGGGTCAAAGGCCGGGTTGGACACCAGCGCGAGTATGGAACCGTCATTGGGGTCGAGGGCGACCAGCGAGCCGCGCCGTTCGCCGAACGCCGCTTCAGCCACCCGTTGCAGTTCGCTGTCCAGCGTCAGGGTGAGATTCCTGCCGGGGGTGGACGAAGTGTGCGCGAGCACGCGCACGGCGCGTCCGCTCTTGTCGACTTCCAGTTGTTCGTAGCCGGTGCCGCCATGCAGCGCGGTTTCATAATAGCGTTCGACGCCAATCTTGCCGATGTGTTCCGTGCCTTTGTAATTGGTCTTGTGGTCTTCCTTGTCTTCTTCGCTTTTTTGCGCGATCCACGTTTCATCTTCCTTGTCGATGCGGCCAATATAGCCAATGGCGTGCGCCGCCAGCGCGCCTTCCGGGTACTGGCGAAAGAGACGCGCGTTGATTTCCACGCCGGGAAACAGATAGCGCCGGGCGACAAAACGGGCGACTTCCTCGTCGCTCAGGCGGGTGCGGATGGGGATGGATTCAAAACTCTTCGATTCATCCAGCAACTTCCTGAAGCGTCGCCGGTCCTTTGGCTGGATGTCGACGACTTCGGCGAGCGCGTCGATGGTCGCTCCCAGATCATTGACCTTGGAAGGCGTGATTTCCAGGGTGAAGGCGGAATAATTGTGCGCCAGCACGACCCCGTTCCGGTCGGTAATGCTGCCCCGGTTGGGCGCGATGGGCACCAGCGAAATGCGGTTGCTTTCGGCGCGGGTGGAGTAATACTCGTGCAGGACGATCTGCAGATAGAAGAAACGGGCGAACAGCAGGGAGAGCAGCGCCAGCACGCCAAGCCCGGCAAGCAGGATGCGGCGGCGAAAACGCAGGAGTTCCTGTTGGGTATGCTGGTAATCGTTCATGGTCGCATCTGTTCGGGTCAGATGGGACGGGTGTCATCATGCTCATCGGGGCGGTATTGCGGCGCGAGCAGGAGCAGCGTGACGGGCGCCCAGAGCAGGGTGGCGATGAGGGGGGAGATGAATTGCGCCCAGCCGGGAAAAAGATCGCCCGCCAGCATGCGGATGAGCATCTGTATCCCCGTGACCGCGAGAAACAGGGGCAACACATGCAGCGTCTGCTGGCTGAGGGGAAACCACAGCATGCGCCGGGAAAGACTGACGGCGACATAGCTCAGCAGCACGTAAACCAGCGCGTGCTGGCCCAACGCCGCGCCATTGGCCACATCCATGACAATGCCGAGGAGAAAGGCGTAGCCCATGCCGACCAGGCGCCATTCGCGCACGCTCCAGAAACAGAGCGTCAGCATCACCCAGTCCGGCATGAACAGCCATTGCCTAGGCGGCAGGAGATTCAGAAGCAGGGCGAAGGCGAGGCTCAGGAAAATAAACCAGGGACGGGCGGGTTGCAGGATGCGGACGGATTGATGATTGCTGGCTTGCATGGCGACCTCAACGAGACTTCTTGCGGATCGCCGCTGTCGGCGCAGTTTCTTCGGGGGATGGCGGCAGTTTGCGCGGGTTCAGCACCATGATGATATTGTGGCTCTCGACCGCAGCGACGGGCGCGGCGGTGATGCGGGCGAAAGCGTAGGCGCTGTCGCGTTCGATATGCGTGACTTTTGCGACCGGAAAACCGGCGGGATAGACGCCATCCAGACCGGAAGTCACGAGTTGGTCGCCCTCGACGACATCGGCGTTGATGGGCATGTATTTCAACTCAACCAGTCCGTTGCCGAGGCCAAACGTAACTGAACGCTGGCCAGTACGCAGGACTTGCACGGGCACGGCCAGATCCTTGTCGGTCAGCAGCGTCACTTCGGCGGAAAGGGGAAATACCCGCGTCACCTGTCCGATGACCCCGGCGACATCAATCGCCGGTTGCCCGGCCTGCAAGCCATGATTCAACCCTTTGTCGAGATAGACCCGGCGTGCGAACGGGTCGCGGGCGGTGTACAGAACGCTGGCGATCTGCCCGTTTGTCATTTCACGCTCGCGTAATTTCAGCAGATTGCGCAGGTGGGTGTTTTCCGCCTCCAGTTCTTGCAGGCGGGTCAGCCTGGGGGTGATTACCAGTCGTTCGGCGCGAAAGTCGCTGTTTTCCGTTTGCAGGCTTTTCAGTTCGCGGAAATAGTCGGCGCTGCCGGAAGCCAGACGCAAAGGCGATTGCGCCAGTCGTTGCAGGGGATCGGTGACGACGGAAATGCTCTGGCGCAATAAATCGAGGGCGTGAAAACGCAAGTCCAGCACAAACAAGGCAATGGACAGGGCGACGTAAAAACTCAAAAGCGCAAGCGGCGCCGGCCCGCGTTTGAAAAAAGGCGGCGGCGCGCGATCAAAAACCGGCACGGTACGTCAGCTCCGCACGACAAAACGGCCACGCGACCTTGCGGGACGTGTGGCCGATGTCGGAAATGACGACGGATGCGGCAGCATGACACCCCTACTCGGACGCGAAAATGGAATCAATCTTGTCCATTTTTTCCAGCGCCAGACCGCAGCCCCGCGCAACACAGGTGAGCGGCATGTCGGCCACGATGACCGGCAGACCGGTTTCTTCCATCAACAGGCGGTCGAGGTCGCGCAGAAGCGCGCCGCCACCCGTCAGCACCATGCCTTTTTCGGCGATGTCCGCGCCCAGTTCCGGCGGCGTTTTTTCCAGCGCGGATTTGACGGCGGAAACGACCTGATTCAGGGGGTCGGTCAGGGCTTCCAGGATTTCGTTGGAAGAAATGGTGAACTTGCGCGGAATGCCCTCGGCCCGATTGATGCCGGAGACCTCCATCTCGCGCACTTCCGAACCGGGGAAGGCGGAACCGATGGTTTTCTTGATGTTTTCGGCGGTATTCTCGCCGATCAACATGCCGTAGTTGCGGCTGATGTAATTGATAATGGCTTCGTCGAGCTTGTCGCCGCCGACGCGCACCGAGCCGGAATAGACCATGCCGCCCAGAGAGATGACGCCCACTTCGGTCGTGCCGCCGCCGATGTCGACCACCATCGAGCCAGTGGCGTCGGCAACCGGCAGATCAGCGCCAATGGCGGCGGCCATCGGCTCCTGGATCAGATAGACCTGGCTCGCGCCCGCGCCGAGCGCGGATTCGCGGATGGCGCGGCGCTCCACCTGGGTGGAACCGGAAGGCACACAAATGATGATGCGCGGCGAAGAGCCGAAAATGCGGGATTCGCGCACCTTCTTGATAAATTGCTTCAGCATCTGCTCGGTCACGGTGAAATCGGCGATGACGCCATCCTTCATGGGCCGGATGACGGTGATGGTGCCGGGCGCCTTGCCCAGCATCTCCTTGGCTTCCCGTCCGACGGCCTGAATGATTTTCTTGGCGTTGGGGCCGCCGTCCAGACGGATGGCGACAACCGAAGGTTCGTCGAGCACGATGCCCCGGTTGCGAACGTAGATCAGGGTGTTGGCGGTACCCAGATCAATGGCGAGGTCTTGCGAAAAATAGCTGCGAAAGAGACCGAACATGCTTGTTTAATCCTGAACGAAGGGCACCGGAGTGGGTGCGAAAAATAAAGCTTTCATGATACCTTATAACGTTTTTGGCGGACGATAAATTTCATGGCCTATGGAATGAAAATGCGGTAAGAATGCGTTTCACAGCCGCTTGATATGATCCTGTCCCGACAGAGGCATCCCTCCGAACCCACCCCAAAAGCATTATCTGTGACTTTTCCGGTAAAGTTGACGCGACGCTTGCCCTGCGACTGGAACAACGGGTTAGACCAACTCAACCGCCTGCCCTCGCGTCAAACGCAACTGGAACTTTTACCCGGCCGGGTCACTGGCGACACCCGCAGCGGCGAACGACAAGCCGGAATCGGGCTGTTGTTCAGTTCCGTGCAATCCTATTCTCTATCGTAGCTGGCCTTTATTTCGTGTACAGGCTATTTACGGGAAGTTATCGAATACTCCGGGGGAAGGTCTGAGAAGCATGTCCTGTCCGGGGGTACGCTCACCGACCGGGCGCATCAATGATCCGGCAGGGCGGTTTCTCCGAACGCGATTCGCTTCACGCCTCGTCCAGCGCCGCTGTCGTATAAATCTCCTGCACGTCATCCAGATTTTCCAGCGCGTCCAGCAGTTTTTGCATTTTTTCCGCCTCCGCGCCGGAGAGTTCGGTTTCGGTTTCCGGCTTCATGGTGATTTCGCCGAATTCGGGCTTGAAGCCAGCGGCTTCGAGCGCATCCTTCACGGTCAGGAAATCGGCGGGATCGGTGAGAATTTCGAGAGAGCCGTCCCCGTTATTCACCACGTCTTCCGCACCCGCTTCGATGGCGGCATCCACCAGCGCCGCTTCGTCGACGCCGGGGGCAAAAACCATCTGGCCGCAATGTTTGAACTGGAAGGCCACACAACCGTCGGTGCCCATGTTGCCGCCATGTTTGGCAAACGCGTGGCGCACTTCGGCGACGGTGCGGGTCTTGTTGTCGGTGAGGCAATCCACCATCACCGCCGCCCCGCCGATGCCGTAGCCTTCGTAGCGGATTTCCACATACTCGACGCCTTCCAGTTCGCCGGTGCCTTTCTTGATGGCGTTCTCAATCTTGTCCTTGGGCATGTTCTGCCCCTTGGCCTTGTCGACCGCCAGCCGCAGACGCGGATTAAAGGCGGGGTCGCCGCCGCCCATTTTGGCGGCAACCGTGATTTCCTTGGCGACCCTGGAAAACGCGGCGCCCCGTTTTTCATCCTGACGACCTTTACGGTGCTGAATGTTGGCCCATTTACTATGCCCAGCCATGATGTACCCCAAACCCTTGCAAGCGTTAATAGAATCGGCGGATTCTAGCATAGGGCGCGGCACGCCCCTGTCCGTCGCCGCCCGCCATCAGGGCAATCGCACACGCAGATGTCGTCAGCTTTTGAGGAAACGCGTTTTCAATCAGCGGTTGATGAGGTGGCAGTATCGTTTGCGGTGCTTCACGCCCAAAAGTCGAACGCGTCGACCAACGGCGCGAATGCCTTCCGGGAGCGCGGCGGCTCACTGCCCCGCTTCATCCATGAACCATGCGGGGCTGGTGCCCCGCGCTCCCGGAACCGCAGCCTGAGCGGGTTCAGGTAGGGCGCTTTCTCCGAAAGCGCCGCATGTTCAACAAACGGCGGTTTCTTCGACCCCGCCCTACCTTGCGCCGCATGTCAACGACGGCGGTATCGTAGATACCGCCCTACCTGCCGTCATTCCCTTGCAGGGGAATGACGGTGTTTGCGGCCAGGGCCTCGGAGTCAGTCAAATGCGATTGCCCTGCGCCCGCCATCCACACATGACCGGGACGCGAAAATCAGGCCGCCCCGTTCCCGGCGAACACCCGCGCCAAAAACGCGCCCGCGCAGCTTTCCGGCAGCGGCAGCCAGACGCGATGACCGCTGCCGGGGGCGGCTTCCACGGGGTCGCCCCCGGCATTTTCCATGCGCTCGACCCGCATCCGCCAGTTGCCTTGCGGATGCACGATTTCCAGTTGGTCGCCGCGCTCAAAACGGTTTCTGACGATGATTTCCATCAGACCGCGCGCCGGGTCGAACCTCTCCGCGTCGCCGACATACTGGCTTTGCGAAGCGGCGGAATGGCCTTGCAGGTAGTTCTGGTGTTCCACGTCGTGGTGGCGCTGATAAAAACCGTCGGTATAGCCGCGATTGGCGAGGCTTTCCAGTTCCGCCAGCCTTGCCGGATTGAAGGGACGTCCCGCCAGGGCGTCGTCGATGGCGGCGCGGTAACTTTGCGTGGCGCGGGCGACGTAATAGGCGCTTTTGGTGCGGCCTTCGATTTTGAGGGAATCCACGCCAATGTCGATTAAGCGCTGCACATGCTCGATGGCGCGCAGGTCGCGGGAATTCATGATGTACGCGCCGTGCTCGTCTTCCTCAATGGGCATCAGTTCGCCGGGACGGTGGGGTTCTTCCAGCAGCCAGATTTTTTGTTCCGGGCGGGGCTGAAAAAGGCCGGTCACCGCCTCGCTGGAAGGCGTCACGGCGGGGCGGGCAACGCCTGCTGCGTCCTCGACCGCCTCGACCACCCGGTAATCCCAACGACAGGCATTGGTGCAACTGCCCTGATTCGCGTCCCGGTGATTGAAGTAGCCGGAAAGCAGGCAGCGCCCCGAATAGGCGATGCACAGCGCGCCGTGCACGAACACTTCCAGTTCGATGTCCGGGCATTGCTGACGGATTTCGGCGATTTCGTCGAGCGAGAGTTCGCGCGAGAGGATGACCCGCGTCAGCCCCAGTTGTTTCCAGAATTTCACCGCCGCCCAGTTCACGGTATTGGCCTGCACCGAAAGATGTATCGGCATTTCCGGCCACGCTGCGCGCGCCATGTCGATCAGGCCGGGGTCGGCCATGATGAGCGCGTCCGGTTGCAGGGCGACCACCGCCGCCATGTCTTCCCGGTAGGTCAGGAGCTTGGCGTTACGCGGGAAAATGTTGCTGACCACATAAAAGGATTTGCCCGCCGCATGCGCTTCGGCAATGCCGAGACGCAGGTTTTCCAGCTTGCCGAATTCGTTATTCCGCACCCGCAGGGAATAGCGCGGTTGACCGGCATACACGGCGTCCGCGCCGAAGGCGAAAGCGGCGCGCATCATGGCGAGCGAACCGGCGGGCGCGAGGAGTTCGGGGGGGCGGGTGGGCATGGGGTGCAAGGCGCTCATGGTTTGGAGAGGCGGATTTCCACCCGTTTGTCTTTGTCTGGACGGGCAGCAGGCTGAAAAACAAGCACGCCCCGTTCTGCATCAAAATCGAAAGGCTTGTTCGTGTAGGGATTAAAGGTTTCCGGCGGCAAGGCGGCAAGTATGGCTACCGGGTCAGCCTCAGGCGGCTTTGCCGCCAGTTTGTATTCCAGTTGGGCGCGTACCAGACGCAAATGGGCGTCGACATCGTAGATGCGAAGAAGGGTATCAGCATCACTTCCATCATATGTTTTAAGAATAAGAGCCTCACCAAAATGATTTTTCATCTGTTTGCAATAACCCCAAATCGTACCTAAAGTCGTACAACCTGTTCGCTCAACCACCTTTCTGACAATATCTTCGGAAGACAGGAGCGCTATGGGCGTTTCGTTGATTATGTTTATTCCGTTATTCCAGAGTTCATCTGCGAAATTTGATGTCATGTTCTGTTTGTAATAAAAATAGACAATCGCATGGGGTTCGACCAGTTCGTCAGGCGGCGTTTTGTGGAGTGCTTGTAGTGCACTGGCATAATTGCTGCGAACAAGATTTTCGAAACTTTCTTTGAGGTCATCCAATGACGCCAGCAGGGAACGCAAGGCATCATCCTGACCGCGAAGTTCGTCCTCTTCAATCAACAGGCTCAACAGAATAGCGTAGCGCTGGAGTTGCATCAGGGCAGTCCATTTATCAAGCTGTACTGCATCTTTCGCAGCAAATATCGCACGGTAAAAAGCCATGTCTTTTTGAATCCATTCCAACCCCCCGGCAACACGACCGTTCTTGATGTCCTGAATTGCCTTGACGGACAGAATTCTGGAAACGTAAGCAAGATAGTCATACCTTGGCAATGTCATGTTGAGATATGCATTTAATGACGGTGGGCGAAGTCGATTTGAATATATCGGCATCTCCTGAATTTTCAGGTAACGCTGGATAAGTTCATGCTCATCTTCCAGTAGTTTCTGGACTTTCTCTGCATCCGCCTGAATTTCGCCCAGACAGTTCCTGGTAATTTCCCTTTCGCAAGAATAGGTATAGTCCTTTGTATCGTAGGAAAAATTTTGCTCATCTTGTTCAATTTGCCCAAGATTAACCTGCTGAATGTATGCTTCCCCCATTTTGAGAAAATCGCGCCTCGAAAGCGCGTTGAGACCTGCCACGCCGACAAAGGCGTTCTGTTCCGCCGGAACCGGCGCAGGTTGATAGTTCAGCGCCTGCTCCGCCAGCGGCGTCAGCGGTTCATCCAGCAGGAAGTACACGATGAGCGCCCCAAGCAGCAGTAGCGCCAGAATGATGAGCAGAACGATTTTTTTCATGGCAGATCTCGACAGAGAAAATGGGCAGTCGCAACACGACTTTCCGGCGCAGAAATGGACTTCAGGTAGAATCAGCGAAATTTTCCTATTCTACCTGCCCATGTCTGAAGAAATCCTCATCAATTTTTCGCCGCTGGAAACTCGCGTCGCCATTCTGGCGCAGGGCGTGGTGCAGGAACTTCACATCGAGCGCGCCGCCAGTCTGGGGCTGGTGGGAAATATCTATCTTGGTCAGGTGAGCCGCATTCTGCCGGGGATGCAGTCGGCGTTCATTGATGTGGGGCTGGAACGCACCGCTTTCCTGCATGTGGCGGACATCTGGCAGCCGCGCGAGACGAACGGCGAACATGGGCGCGAGGGCGGGCAAAAACCCATCGAAAAAATGCTCGCCGAAGGGCAGAGCCTGATGGTGCAAGTGGTCAAGGACCCGCTGGGCAGCAAGGGCGCACGCCTGTCCACGCAGATTTCGCTGGCCGGACGCATGTTGGTGTATCTGCCCCAGGAAAAACATATCGGCATTTCACAGCGTATTGAGGGCGAGGCCGGACGGGAATCCCTGCGCGCCCGGCTGGCTTCTCTGGTGCCGGAGGACGAGGAAGGCGGGTTTATTGTGCGCACCATGGCGGAAAACGCCAGCGATGATGAATTGACTGACGATATCGCCTATCTGCGGAAGCTCTGGCGCGACATCCGCGACCGCGCCAGAGTCGCTGGCGCGCCCGCGCCGTTGTATCTGGAACTCAATCTGGCGCAGCGGGTGTTGCGCGACCTGGTGAATCCCGAAACCACCCGCATCGTGGCGGATTCGCAGGGCGATTTTCAACGTCTGCAAAACTTCGCCGCCGAATACATGCCGATGGTGCAGCCGCTGCTGGAGCACTACAACGGGGCGCGCCCCTTGTTTGAACTCTACGGCGTCGAGAATGAAATCGAAAAGGCGCTCTCGCGCCGCGTCGATTTGAAATCCGGCGGTTATCTGATTCTTGACCAGAATGAGGCAATGACCACGATTGACGTGAACACCGGCGGTTTCGTCGGCGTGCGCAATTTTGACGACACCATTTTCAAGACCAATCTGGAAGCGGCGCAGGCCATCGCCCGGCAACTGCGCCTGCGCAATCTGGGCGGCATCATCATCGTCGACTTCATCGACATGGAAAACCGCGAGCACCGCGAGGCGGTGCTGGCCGAATTCAACAAGGCGCTTGCCCGCGATCACACGCGCCTGACGGTCAACGGGTTTACCGCTCTGGGGTTGGTGGAGATGACGCGCAAACGCACCCGTGAATCCCTGGCGCATGTGCTCTGCGAACCCTGCCCGACCTGCGCGGGTCGGGGCGAGGTGAAAACCGCGCGCACCGTGGCCTACGAAATTCTGCGCGAATTGCTGCGCGAGGCGCGCCAGTTTGAGGCCCGCGAATACCGCGTGCTGGCGGGGCCGGCGGTCATCGACCTGCTGCTGGACGAAGAATCGCAGGCGCTCGCCATGCTCTCCGATGAAATTGGCAAGCCCGTTTCGCTGCAGGCGGAAGCCAGTTACGCCGCCGAGCAATACGACATTGTACTGATGTGAATCCCTTGAGCGCGCTTTCGGGCATCCACGTTTTGTTTCCCGCTTTTGTTACGCCCTTTTCGTTTCCGCCGAGTCCATGACCACATCCTCTTCCCTCCTCTCGCCCGAACAACTCCGCCGCCATAGCGACCCTGCCGCGCTCGGGTTTTCCAGCACCGCCGAACTCGCGCCCCTGTCTGTCGCCCTGGGTCAGGCGCGGGCGGAAGAAGCCATTGCCTTCGGTCTGGCGATGAAGCATCCCGGCTACCATGTTTTTGTCCTTGGCGAGCCGGGCGAAAGTCGTCACACGACGGTATTCCGGCTGGTGCGTGAACTGGCGGCAAAGGGACGCACGCCGCCCGATCTCTGCTACCTGCACAATTTTAATGACCCGCGCGCGCCGCGCCTCTTGCGCCTGCCTGCCGGTCGCGGCGCGCGGCTGAAGGCTGATTTGCAGCAACTCATGGAAGAATTGACGCCCGCCATCGAAGCGGCGCTCGACGCCGACAGTCATGTCAATCGCGTTGAAGCCTTGCAGGAAAAACACAAGAAACGGGAAGAAGAAGCCATCGCTGCGCTCGGCAAGGCCAGCGAAGCCGACGGGCTTGGTCTCATCAACACCCCGGAAGGCTTTGTTTTCACGCCCATGCAGGACGGTCAGCCGATGTCGCCGGAAATCTTTGAGGCGCTTTCGGAAGCGGAACATCAGCGCATCGAAACCCAGGTCGAAACCTGGGGCGAGCAACTCGCCGACCTGATGAGCGAATTTCCCGGCTGGCGGCAGGAACTCACCCGCGCCATTGCCCGCGCCGAACGGCACGCCCTGCGCCCGACGCTCGCCCACCTGACCCGCGACCTGCGCCGCCATTACGCTGATCTGGCGGAAGTCACCGGGTTTATCGACGCCATTTGCGATGATGTCATCAAGCGCGCCGCCAGAGGCACGCTGGAGGAAGAAGACGGAGATTCCGATGGCGAGGATGAAGAAAGCGGCGAACGCGCCAACCGCCTGTCGCGCTACCAGATCAATCTGCTGGTCGACCACAGCGAAACCCGTGGCGCGCCCGTGGTCGCCGAGGATAACCCCGGTTTCGGCAACCTGATCGGCAACATCGAACATCAGGGTTCCACGCACGGGCAGGCCACCCACTTCAACATGATCCGCCCCGGCGCGTTGCATCGCGCCAACGGCGGCTATCTGATCCTCGACGCGACGCGCCTGCTGGCGCAACCCTATGCCTGGGACAGCCTGAAACGCGCGCTGAAGAGCGGTCGTATCGCCATCGAGCCACCCGCCGAAGCGCAGGGTTGGATGAGTCAGGCCACCTTGCGCCCGGAAGCCACGCCCTGCCAACTGAAAGTCATTCTGGTCGGCGGGCGGGAGTTGTTTTATCTGCTCACTGAAAATGATCCTGATTTTGGCGAACTGTTCAAGGTGGCCGCCGATTTCGCCGACGACCTGCCGCGCACGCCGGAAAACGAACGGTTGTTCGCCCGCCTGCTGGCGGGGATCGGCAAAGACGCGGGCTTGCCGCCATTCGATGCCGCCGCCACCGCACTGCTGATCGAGGAAGCCGCCCGCCACGCCGAACACGCGGGTCGTTTGTCGCTTTCCACCCGCCATATGCACGATCTCATGTGCGAGGCGGAATATTGCGCCGCCGGGCAGGATGGCGAGGCGATTGGCGTTCCTGCCGTGCGTGCCGCGCTCGCCGCCCGCGCCCGCCGCGCCGACCGCTATCCCCGGCAGGTGTTGGAGGACATTCTGGAAGGCAGCACCCTGATCGCCACCGAAGGCGAGCGCGCCGGGCAGGTTAACGCCCTCGTGGTGGTGGAACTGGCGGGCGTCTGCTACGGCCATCCGGCGCGCGTCACCGCCACGGCGCGGGTGGGCGACGGCGATGTGGTCGATATCGAGCGGGAAACCGACCTGGGCGGCGCGATTCACTCCAAGGGCGTGCTCATCCTCACCGCCTTCCTCGCCGCCCGCTACGCCCGCCATCAGCCGCTTTCACTTTCCGCCAGTCTGGTGTTCGAGCAATCCTACGGGCTGGTCGAAGGCGACTCCGCTTCGCTGGCTGAACTCTGCGCCCTGCTTTCCGCCCTGAGCGAAACGCCGATCCGACAAACGCTGGCGCTCACCGGGTCGGTCAACCAGTTTGGCGAAGTGCAGGTGATCGGTGGCGTCAATGAGAAAATTGAAGGCTTTTTTGATCTTTGCGTCGCGCGCGGTCTGACCGGCGAACAGGGCGTACTGATTCCCGCCGCCAGCCTCCCGCATCTCATGCTGCGCCCGGACGTGGTGGAAGCCGCCCGCGCCAGACGCTTTCACGTTTACGCGGTCGCCACAGTCGATCAGGCCATGACGCACTTGACCGGACTGCCCGCTGAGCGTATCAATGAAAAAGTCGCCAGGGCGCTGGCGGACATGACGCTGGCGCAACATCCGAACCGCGACGCGGAAAAACCCGCCCGCAGGTTACGTTTCAGAGAGAGAATGACAGGAGAGAGGTGACCATCATGAAAAAACATTTTCCCGCCCGCCTGTCGCTGGCCGCAGGTTTTCTGGCAGCGACAATCTGCACCGCCGCGTTTTCGCAGACTTTTACGGGCTATAGCGGCTTCATCGGAGAACAGCCCGTCGAATTCATGCTGGAAGACAACGGCGTTACGTTCGATAGCGTCCTCTACATGTATGCAAAATACAACATTCCCATTTATGCCCCGCGCGTGGACGACGCGCTGAAATTTCATGAGCAGGGCAGTGGCGCGCTGCTCAATTTTTCAGAATTCAATCGGGCAAATGGCACACTGGAAGGTGAATGGACTGATGCATCCAAAACCGAAACGATAAAAATATCGTTGCGGAAAACACCTGATGAAAGCGGGGATATTCTCCAGGCCAACTCGACGAAAGAGCATTACTTCAGGATAACGCCTTTGGAAGGATGCACCAGCAAGGTGAAGGTCTTTGATAAAAAGACAAATGCGTTATTACAGGTTGTGGAGGGCAGCGGTGAGGGATGCGGTCGTCCGGGGTTTCATGTCGTTGGCGTTGATGACTACAATTTTGACGGCATTGACGATTTCTCGGCTTTTGCCGAGTATTTTTCCGGCTCGAATTCCATAAGGGAGTATTTTCTCTTTGACACAAAAACAAAAAAATATTCGAGCAGCGAAATCAGGGGTATTTCGCTGGAATTCGATCATGAAAATAAAATAATTCATGAAACAAATTCCTGCTGCATGGGGACGATTGTCAGCAAGAAGGAATATAAGGTAGTCAACAACAAGATGGCGCTTGTGAAGAAACAGTGTTTTAAATGGGACGAGAAAAAAAGAAAATTGATCGAGCGCAATAAAAGCACATGTGAATGAACATGAGCGCGCCCAACGTCACCTCGCGCAAAAAGGATTTTCCCGTCAGCGAGGTTCGCCGCTACCTTGAGCCGGGGCCGGTGGTGCTGGTGTCGTCGCGTCATCAGGGCAAGAGCAACATCATGACGATGGGTTGGCACAGCATTCTGGAATTCTCGCCCTCGCTGGTCGGCTGCGTCATTTCCGCCGCCAATCACAGTTTTGAGATGATTCGCGCCACGGGCGAATGCGTCATCAACCTGCCGACCACAGCCCTGACTGACACGGTGGTCAACATCGGCAACACCAGCGGCGCGGACATCGACAAGTTCGCCGCCTTCGGCCTTACCGCTGGCAAGGCGAAGCGGGTCGACGCGCCGCTCATCAACGAGTGCCACGCCAGTTTCGAGTGCCGCCTGTATGACGATGCCTTGGTCGACACGTACAATTATTTTATCTTCGAAGTGGTCAAGGCGCATGTCGCGCCCCGCCCGGAACACCCGGAAACCCTGCATTACAAGGGCGACGGCGTGTTCATGATTTCCGGCGGCATCATCAACAAAAAAGCCATGTTCCGACCGGGCATGCGTTAGCCGGTAGACAAGGCGCGTGCGTTCCCCAAGGTAGGGCGCCAAGAGGTAGGGCGGTTTCTCCGAAAGCGCCGTCGTTAACCTGCGGCGCGCTCTTCGATGTCGCCCTACCTGACCGCGCCCCACCTAAACCGCGCCGCTAACATCCCCCTGTTCGCTTGCCAAACGCAACACCTCGCCATAAGCGGGACGGATATCGAGCCATCTGGCGGGGGGCAGGCCCTGTTGCGCGGCGACCAGCGCCCGGATAACGCCCGCGTGGGTGACGCAGACACGCGGCAGGGGCGACGGAGATGCGCGGATTTCCCGCAGGGCGACCAGAGCGCGCGCCTGCATCTCCTCTGCGGATTCCCCGCCCGGTGGCCTGTAGCCGGTGATGTTCGCCGCCCAGGACTCCAGTTCGGCGCGTGGAATGTCGGCCCAGTTCAATCCTTCCCAGTCGCCAAAATTCATTTCCCGCAAGCCGGGATGCGGGCGGACTTCGTCAGCATCCGCCAGCGCCTTTGCCAGATCAAGGCAGCGACGCAGAGGGCTGCTCCAGACCTGAAAACGGGGCGGCAGATGCGCCCGAATGCTGGCGACGCTATTGGCGGCGGGCAGGGCAAGCGGCAAATCCAATACGCCGTAACAACGACCTTCTCCGCCAGCAATCGGCGGATGACGCACCAGAAAAATCTCCGCCTCCATCAAATTCGCCTGCCTCAAGTGCCGCGCACGACCGGCAGATGCGCCAGCAGCCCCAGATAAAAGGCCAGTTCCGCCGCCTGTTGCGTCGCGCCCAGGCAATCGCCGGTATAGCCGCCAAGCCAGCGGTGAAAAAAGCGCCGGAACCAGAACACGATGGCGGCGACCAGCAGGAGCGCGAACAGGAGATTGCCGAACAGAAAAAGCAACGGCAGGCAGGGCAGCGCCGCCGTTGCGCCCGCAATATAAAAATTCCGCTTGCTGACGTGAATCGCCAGCGGTCTGGCTTTGGCAAGCGCGTCTTCACGCGCGTATTCCAGCAGGCGCATGAGCGCAACGGCGGCAAAACGGGAAACGGCATGCGCGGCGAGCAAGGCGACGACAATCCAGTCGTCCGGCAATTCCAGCAGCAGCATGAAACGACCCAGCAGGCTCATCACCAGCGCGATTGCGCCAAAGTTACCAATCCGGGAATCTTTCATGATCTCCAGAATGCGCGCCTTGTCCCATCCGCCGCCAAAACCGTCCGTCATGTCGGCGAGGCCATCTTCGTGAAAAGCGCCGGTCACAAGGAGCGTCGCGCCCAGAGAAAGCAGGAGGGCGATGGGCTTGGGCCAGAACAGGCTCGTCATCACCCAGACCAGCGCGGCGATCAGCCCCACCAACAACCCCACCGCGGGGAAATAGCGGGTGGCGTGGTTCAGCCCTTCTTCGCCATGTCCGACCCAGGCGGGCACGGGCAGGCGGGTGAAGAAACGCAACGCGCCGAAAAAATAGTCCAATTCGCGGATGAGGAGACGCATGATGTTCACTACGTCGCCGCAGAGGGGACCGCCGATTTGTCCGTGATATGGGCGGATTCAAAACTCGCCATGTCGCGCAAAAACGCCAACGCCGAAACCAGCAGCGGATAGGCGAGCGCCGCGCCGGTGCCTTCGCCCAGACGCAATCCCAGATCGAGCAGCGGTTGCGCGCCCAATGCCTCCAGCACCGCCTGATGGCCGGGTTCGGCGGAACGGTGGCAAAAGACGCAGTATTCGGTCAACGCCGGATAAAGCCGCGCCGCCGCCAGCGCGGCGGCGCTGACGATAAATCCGTCAATCAACAGCAACATGCCCGCTTCCGCGCCCGCCAGCATCGCCCCGGCCATCATGACCATCTCGAAACCGCCGAATTCGGCCAGCGCCTCAAGCGGCGCAGCGCCTCCGGCGGGCAAACCCGCGCGGGCGACGGCGCGTTGCAGCAAGGCGCGTTTGCGCAGCAAACCGGCATCATCAAGCCCGGCGCCGCGCCCGACGCAGGCATCGAGCGGAACGCCGGTCAGAACATGGGCGAGCAGCGCGGCGGAAGCCGTGTTGCCGATGCCCATTTCGCCGAAACCGAGCAGGTTGCAGCCCGTATCATCCGCCCGCGTGCGCACGATTTCCGCCCCCCGCGCCAGCGCCGCGTCGCGCTGTTCGGCGCGCATGGCGGGCGCTTCAATATAGTTTGCGGTTCCCGGCGCGATTTTGGCGGACAGCAGACCGGGACGGGGCGCAAAATCATGCGCCACGCCGGCATCCACCACCGCCAGTTCCAGACCGTGCGCGCGACAGAAAACATTGATTGCCGCGCCACCGGCAAGAAAATTTTCCACCATCTGCCAGGTCACTTCCTGCGGATACGCTGACACGCCCGCCTTCGCCGCGCCGTGGTCGCCCGCGAACACCAGCATTTGCGGACGCCGCAACTGCGGTTCCAGACTTTGCTGCACCAACCCGGCCTGAAGCGCCAGACGCTCCAACTGCCCCAACGCGCCCTGGGGTTTGGTTTTGCGGTCGATTTTTTGTTGCAGAGCGGTCTTTAGGGCAGTATCGGGCGGAGAGATGTGGAAGAACATCGGAGACAGGCAGACAGAAGGCAGGGAAAGCGGGCATTATACGGCGCTTGACCTACAGGACGGCGAAAACATGGCGGCGGAATTCATCATCGGCGGCGCGCGTTCCGGCAAAAGCCGGTATGCGGAACAACGGGCGCGAGCGGCGGAAACGGACGGAATGCGCGTCATTTATATCGCCACCGCGACAGCGGGCGACGAGGAAATGACCCGCCGCATCGCCCACCACCGCATGAACCGTCCCGCGCACTGGCAAACCCGTGAAGAACCGCTCCACCTCGCCCGTCGCTTGCAGGCGGAAGCCGCGCCCGACGCCTGCCTGCTGGTCGATTGCCTGACCCTGTGGCTCGCCAACCTCGTTTTTACGCCAGCCGACCATACAACGGAAAATGCCCTTTTGCAGGCTGAAACCCGATTGCTCGTGGAAACGCTGCCGCAACTGCCGGGGCGCGTTATTCTGGTGTCCAACGAGGTCGGCTGGGGCATCGTCCCCGCCGACCCGCTTTCCCGCTTTTTCACCGACGAACAGGGCTGGCTCAATCAGCGCGTGGCGGCGGTCTGCGAACAGGTCACACTGGTCGCGGCGGGGCTGCCGTTGCGGTTGAAATAAAGCAAAAAACCAGAAACCCCTGCGCGGGTTTTCTGGCTTCTGTTGTACAACACGGTATTATGTTGCAATGCTTATGGTGGGTCGGGTGAGACTCGAACTCACGACCAACGGATTAAAAGTCCGCTGCTCTACCGACTGAGCTACCGACCCCCGGCTGGAAAAGACCCGTGATTATAGGGATCCCCGGCGCGTGCGTCAATTGCAAGCCTTATCCAATGAGGAATGAGCCTGAAGTGATGGTGCATTTCCAACGAGAGATGAGCCTGAAGCTAAAAAATAGCAGGGCAAGGAGCGTGTGGGTTGATCATTCTGAGGATGGTGATCAACATGAACGAAGAGCGGCTTGAAACGATCGCGCAAATTGAAGCGTTTCTCAGTGCCAGCGCGCCGATTGAGTTTTCGGTGAGTGGCGACGATAGCGAGCGTTATGGGCATATCAGCCGTGTGCTCAAGCGTTTTGATTACACGGGGCGCAGCAAGCGGGAGCGCGGCATTCTGCTTACGTACCTGCGGCATACGAGTGGTTACAGCCGCTCGCAGATGACCCGTCTGGTGCGTCGCTGGCAGAAGAACCGACTATCCAATGTTCCCCTGGTCAAGCGTTACGGTAAGCCTGCGGCTCCTTTTGCCCGCAAATACACCCAGACCGATATTACGTTGCTGGTCGAGATGGATAGAGCCAATGAGGACGTCTGCGGACCTGCCATCTGTCATCTCCTGCAACGCGCCTACCGCGAGTACGGTGATTCGCGCTATGCGCGTCTGGCGACGTTATCAGTCTCTCACCTGTACAACCTGCGCAAGAGCGCGGGTTATCAGGCAGAACGAAAGCATTTCACCTCAACCCGACCGGTATGCAATGCCATCGGCGTGCGTAAAGCCCCCGCCCCCGATGGACGTGCTGGCTTTGTGCGCATTGATACGGTTCATCAGGGCGATCTGGATGGCGTCAAAGGCGTCTATCACATCACCTGTGTCGATACGGTGAGCCAGTGGCAAGTACAGGCTTGCGTACAAGGCATCAGCGAAGGCTATTTGTTGCCCGTGCTGGCGTTGATCATTGAACAATTCCCCTTTGTGGTGATGGGCTTTCACTCTGACAACGGCTCCGAGTACATCAATCACAAGGTGGCACGCCTGTTGGAGAAACTGCGCATCGAGCAGACCAAGTCACGCTCGCGGCACAGCAACGACAATGCCTTGGCGGAAAGCAAAAACGCCAGCGTGGTACGCAAGCACATGGGCTACAGCCATATTCCACAAGCGTATGCACAGCCAATTAATGCCTTCTATCAGGAGACCTTCAATCCCTGGCTCAATCTGCATCGCCCCTGTTTGTTTGCCCAATCCATCACCAACGACAAGGGCAAAATCGTCAAACGCTACAAGCAGGCGGATGTAAAGACGCCGCTCTCGTGTCTGGCGCTGTTGTCTGCGAATGACCTGGTGACGTTCAAGCCAAACATCACCCTCGCAGCGTTACAGGCAGAGGCACTGTCACAAACCGATCTGGCGGCTGCAAAAGCGATGCAACAGACCAAGTACACCCTGTTCGAGCACTTCGTAAAATCCAAACGACGCGCCTGAGCCTATCGTTTCTCCAACCCCTGCCGCACTCCGCTTGCCAGACGACGATTGCTCCGCAATCTGTCCGCCGGAAGCCCTGCGGGCTGCAAGGCGTAAAACCCGCATATTCATGCCTTCAACACCCAAAATCCCAATCGCTTTCAACTTCCTCCGCCGTCCTTTACACTGACCTCTTTCTACCTTTCAACCCACTCCACCTTCTCCTCTCTTCAGGCTCATTCCTGAATTGGAAAATACTC
>JAISRR010000143.1 GCA_031273565.1 Zoogloeaceae bacterium
CGGCGCGCTCGGAGAGCGCGCCCTACCAAAGCGCCCTACCAAAGCGCCCTACCAAAGCGCCCTACCAAAGCGCCCTACCAAAGCGCCCTACCAAAACCCTGCCAAAGCGGGTTGCGGCCAAGAGACGTGTTTGTGTCCATTACCGACCCACGGCAGACGAAAAAAAGCCGTTACGATCTGGTCGAAATGCTGGTGATTGCCGTCAGTGGCGTTCTGTCGAGCGCGGACACTTTCGTGGATCTTGACCCTGTCCCACGCAAGGGCGGCATCAAGGTCAGACGCCTGATCGCCGCCACTTCCGACGTTTATCGCGCACAACGCTTTGGCTTGCTTTCATATGCCTGGAACCGGCTATGACAAAAAGATTCGTGCGATTGCCCTGGCCGCTTCCCGCCCTGCCCATCGCTGGTTTTTATCGCAGCGACAGGATATATTGCGGCACTGCATGTCATCGCTCCCTCTTTCCCTCACCCTCATGAAAAAACCACCCGCCGCCATCGCCTTCAAAGGCAGCACCGTCACTGTCATCGTCATCAGCCTGCAAACGCTGGCGTCCCGAACCCTGGCGGACATGACCCGGACACGCTTCGGCGAAAGCGATTTTTTCGATGGCGAAGCCGGGGTGCTGGATCTGACGCAAATCCCCGCAGAAACCCAACGCGCCGAAGGTGCACCGGACTGGGCGGAAATCCGCGCCTGTTTCGCCCGCCACGGACTCAACATCGTCGGCGTGCGCGGCGGCATTCCAGAAATCATGGCTTCTGCCCGTGCGACGGGTCTTGCGGTTTTTTCCACCGACGAACGCCGCGCCAAAGCGCCGAAAGGCGCCCCGGAACCACCGCAGCCACCCGCAGAATCGAAAGAAATCGCCGCCACACCCGTGCGCCCCTCCCCGCCCGCACGTCACGCCATGCTCGTCGACCGCCCCCTGCGTTCCGGTCAGCAGCTTTACGCACGCGACTGCGATCTGGTGATAACGGCAATCGTCAATCCCGGCGCCGAAGTCATCGCCGATGGCAACATCCACATCTACGCGCCCCTGCGTGGTCGCGCCCTGGCCGGAGCCAGCGGCGACCGTCAGGCACGCATCTTCGCCACCTGCTTTGAAGCGGAACTGGTCGCCATCGCTGGCGTGTATCGCACCTTCGAGGGTGGCGTGCCAGCGGATTTATGCAAACGTCCGGTACAGGTCAATACCTGCGCGGATGACGACAAACTGCTGCTGGCGACGCTGAAACTGGATTGAACGAGGCCCCCGGTGTTGGCAAGCGTCGGCAAAGCTACCGCAATACGATGAACTCCTATGCCTCCCTCTCCGAGAGAGGTGACGCGGACGCCGGAGGGCGTGGGTTTTTGATTACCGCGAGCTTCCACGGGCCGGGCAAAATTCGATGCGCCAACCCTGCCGGGACAACAGCATTTTCCCAAAACGAAGGAAACCCTCGTAAAATCCGCTTCTTTCATTTCGGAGAATTTCCGTGACCCGCATCATTGTTGTAACTTCCGGCAAGGGCGGCGTGGGCAAAACGACCACCAGCGCCTGCTTTGCCTCCGGTCTTGCCCTGCGCGGCTTCAAAACCGCCGTCATCGACTTCGATGTGGGCTTGCGTAATCTTGACCTCATCATGGGCTGCGAACGTCGGGTCGTTTACGATCTGGTCAATGTCATCAATGGCGAAGCCACGCTGAATCAGGCGCTCATCAAGGATAAACATTGCGCGAATGGCGATCTCTACGTGCTACCCGCCTCGCAAACCCGTGACAAAGACGCGCTCACCGAAGAAGGCGTGGAAAAAGTCCTGAAAGAACTGGAACATATGGGCTTTGAATACGTGGTCTGCGACTCCCCCGCCGGGATTGAACGCGGCGCGGTCATGGCGCTCACCTTCGCCGACGAAGCCCTCGTGGTCTCCAACCCGGAAGTCTCCTCCGTGCGCGATTCCGACCGCATTCTGGGCATCCTGCAATCCAAATCCCGCCGCGCCATCAATGGCGACGAACCGGTCAAGGAACACCTGCTCATCACCCGCTACTCGCCCAAACGGGTCGACGAAGGCGAAATGCTCTCCTACAAGGATATCCAGGAAATTTTGCGTATCCCCATCATCGGCGTCATCCCGGAATCCGAATCGGTGCTGCACGCCTCAAATCAGGGCACGCCCGCCATCCACCTCGAAGATTCCGATGTCGCCGAAGCCTACAAGGATGTCGTCGCCCGTTTTCTCGGCGAAGCGCAAGCCCTGCGTTATGTCGATTACGAAAAACCGGGGCTGCTGAAACGACTGTTCGGGGGGAAATAAAGCATGCCCTCCCTGTTCTCCCGTCTATTCGGCAACAAACCCAAAACCGCCAGCATCGCCAAGGAGCGGCTGCAACTCATCATCGCCCACGAGCGCAGCGACCAGAACAGCAAGCCGGATTTCCTGCCCGCCCTGCAACAGGAACTCGTCGCCGTCATTTCCAAATACGTGGATGTCAATCAGGATGACATCAGGGTTTCACTGGAAAAACAAGGCAATTACGAGGTGCTGGAAGTTAACATCGTGCTGCCGGAACCCAGATAAATCTGCGGATAAACAACAGCCCAACACCCCGAATTCCGGGGTATTTCATTATGCCGTTATCGATTGTGGCCGCGCTCAACGCATAAGTGCATAGTTGCCTATTTTTTGAGGGGGTGGGCGAGTTGAGGTCGTCTCACAGGCTTTTTGTTGACCGACCAGAGTCACAGGAGCCATTGATGAGGAGCTATACCCAACTCACCCAGGCGGAACGATACCAGATAGAAGCCTTGCATGGCGCGGGGCAGAGCCAGACGGCAATTGCTGCGCAGTTGAATCGCTCGCAGAGCACGATCAGCCGGGAAAACGCCGCGACGCTGGAAAACCGGTCAAAAACCGCACCCGGTCTCCGGCAGCGTCATCCCTGTTGATTGGGCGTAGCGCAGGAGTTGCCAGTAATAGCGATAGGAAGCCCGGTCATGCAGCTTGCCCGCGTACCGGATCGGCCCCCAGTCGGCGGCTCTGGCGGCGGCGAGAATGGCGGCAGCCGTTTCCACCTCGGAAAAATCCGGGCGCATGGCCTCCAGAATGGGGCGAATCTGGTTAGGATGAATGCTCCACATGCGTAAGAAGCCAAATTCCCGCCGGGCGCGGCGGGCGTCGTTCAGGATGCTGTCCGTATCCGCAAGTTCGGTCGACACATTGTGCGTGGGCACAACGCCGCAGGCCAGCGCGGCGGCGGCGATTTCACATTTGGCGCGCACAATCAACGGATGCGTGAATTGACCGGGGCTTTGCATGGCGCTGGCGGGAATCGCGCCGCCGTGGTCGGAAACAAAATCCATCAGCCCAAAATCCAGACTTTCCACGCCCTCCAGCGCGGCGATCTGCCAGACCTCGCGTAACGCGCCATGCGTTTCAATCAGCACATGCGCGGGAATGTTGCCCGCCAGCCCATACGCATACTCTTTTTCGCGTAACACCTGCAAAAAGCGCCGCACATCCTCGGCAGAACGGGGCTTGGGCAGGGTGATGAACGGCAGTTTTTTGCCCGCGCGAGAGAGCAGGATGTCCAGATCTTGCCGCCAATGCGGATGCGTGATGTCGTGAATGCGCGCGCCCACCCGGTTGAAACGGTTTTCGGCGTCGGCAATCAGGATCGCGCACATCGTGGCGTGTTCGGTTTCCGCGCCGACCGGCGCGCCGTCCTCGCAATCGCAGGTGATGTCGAACACCGGCCCCATTTCCTGCTGCAAAGCCAGCGCTTTACGAATCCGCTGTTCAGTACCGGCATAATGCGTCACCACCGGCAGGCGCGGCGGCAGTTTTTCGCCGGGAAAAAGAATGTCTTCGGAATTTTCCATCATTTGTCCCACCTTGCGCCCAGCCCGGATTCAACCTCAACAGCATAACGCCTTGCCTTGACAGCGTAGCAGTTCTCCTCATCAGAAGGCGGATTTTTGAGGCAGAGGGTGGCGAGCAGTTCCCCTTTTTCATCGACGCGCCCGAACCAGTCCATCAGTCGGGCGGGATGGCATTTTCCTTGCAGCCACACCGGAAAATCATGCACCAGTTCAATTGCATAATATCCGGCACCGAAAATATAGGCATCGACCGCATCGCCATCAATGCCTTCCGGTGGGATGGGGCAAATCGGCGCTTCTGCCGCTTCACCAGAAGGCGTGAAATTTTTGTCATTGAGCGGCGACAGGGCGCGAGTCAAATTCACACGCAAGGATTCCTCCAGTGTCACGGGCTTATGCGTGTCTTTATCATATTGCGTTTCAGGGATAAAAAACTGATAGCGGTAGCGCACCGTCAATACCGGAACCTTCAGGTTTTGACGGAATGGTCGCAGCAGGTAAAACCGGTCTGTGCCGTAATGGCCATCCCGATAGAGCGCGTAAATTCGCCCCTGCAAATGTATCCACGAACTCTCCTGATTGCTGCCACGCCCGTTAATGAAATAAAAATAATCTTCCTCCAGGGCGGGATATTCAAAACGCGTCCCTTTCCGGCGCAAGAGCGTGACATAAGAAAAGAGGCCGGTTCCGCCCGTGTAGGCGTCGATAATGAAGTCGCGCAGCCCATCACCATCCAGGTCCAGCAGGGTATAGCCGACATCGCCATATTCGCTGTCTACCGCAATTTCAACCTCCGAGGCCAGCAAGGCGCGCCATTCATCGGCGGAAACCCCGTCCGGTCTTGTTTCAGGAAAATGCGCGCGTCCATCCGTATCCCCGCGCTCATTTCCGAAATATGTCATCCTGTCAGGTTGCGGCGCGAATGCCGAAGACGCGTGCTCCAATGGAAACACGGGGGCTGTCTGCCGCAAGGCTTCCACTTTCGCAC
The DNA here is from genome assembly GCA_031273565.1 of Zoogloeaceae bacterium. Lineage (GTDB taxonomy): Bacteria > Pseudomonadota > Gammaproteobacteria > Burkholderiales > Rhodocyclaceae > Azovibrio. The sequence goes on from JAISRR010000143.1 coordinate 4,854, forward strand.
GCAATTCAGCAAGCGCTCGCAGGTCGGTTTCATCCGGCGCGTCCGGCGAAAGCGTCGCCAGTTGCGCGCGCAGGGTCGAGATTCTTTCCTGATATTCCTGATCCAGACAATTTTTGTCTTCCTCGCAGGCATCGCGCTTTATCAGCCACGCCTTTTGTTCCTGAAGAAGCGCCCGCCGCGCTTCGGGCGCTTCCTCCCAAAGTTCTGCATACACAACGGACATGCGCGCGTCGAGCTGGTGCAAATCAAGCGACGCGCACAGGGTTTTTTCAACAGGGCTTTTCGCCTGCCGACAGTCCGGCCTGGTTGCCGCCGCTTGTGGCGCAGGTCTCAATACAAAGCTTTGCCGGTCTTTCCAGCGAATATACCGCCCTTCCTTGAGTTTGCCGTTTTCCAGAATAAAACTGTATTCGCCGCTGTGTTTTCCACTATCCCATTCCTCAAAAGAATGGCGAACGGTTTTTGGCGTATACGCCTCTGTGCGTTCCAGAATTTCAGCATGCCGGAAACGCAGCCGGGTTATTTTTTCGTTTTCGCCGCGATAAACCACATGGCCAACTTCCGCCTCATCAGAGGAATATTGATAATCAATCTGAACAGCAAGCCTGAACCCGGATTGCGCGCCGATGGCATAAAACGCCTCCGCCAGTGAAAAGCGATAGCCTGCGCTGGTTTCATCCTCAAAATAATCCGCGTCTTGGGCATTGTAGGAATAGCTTTGCAAAACTGGAAAGTCATGACCATCGGGCGCATAAATGGTTTCTGTCCAACTGGCTAACCCTGTCGCGGTATGGGCAGTGAGAATTCTGGCGTCCTTGTCGGGCGTAACCGCTTGCGCGAAAATATCCACTTCGTTGGGCATGAATTGACCGCTTTGGGGATCAAAAACAAGATAAGCGGAAGCGCAGTTGTAGCCGCAATCCACCACAAAAGCAATATCTTCAAACCCGTCCAGATTGATGTCTACAGACTGGAAGTATGGGATTTCGTGTTCCATACTCTGGATGCCCTCAATTTTCTGCACCACCCGTTGCGGTTTTTCCCGCCGGATGACGCTGAGTTTTTTGCTGTCCGGGTTGTAGCGCAAAATGTAGTGCGTGAGGACATGAGGATAGCGCAGCGCCTCGCCGTCACGCAAAATGTCGCCCTCACTCCGGGAAATGAGGTCTTCCACGCTCGCGCTCCAACCCCCCAATGTCAGCATGAAAAACAGGGCAACGGCAACCCTTTGCAGAATTTTCATGTTCATGTCGCGCTTCCTTTCCAAAAACCGGTCCAACTTTCCTTTGCATCGAAAAACACAGGCCGCGCATCTTCAGCAATCTGTCACCTGACGAGCGCCTCGGCCACCCGGATGCCGTCGATGGCGGCGGAAAGAATACCCCCCGCGTAACCCGCGCCTTCGCCCGCCGGGTAGAGGCCGCGAGTATTCACGCTTTCCAGGGTTTTCGGGTCGCGCAGGACGCGCAGGGGCGAGGAGGTGCGGGTTTCCACGCCGGTCATCAGGGCGTCGGCCATGTCGTAACCGCGAATCTGGCGACCAAAGACCGGCAGACTCTCGCGCAGGGTGTCGATCACGAATGCGGGTAGACAGAGGGTCAAATCGGTCAAACGGATACCCGGCTGATAGGAAGGCAGCACCAACCCCAGGCGAGTGGAAGGACGTCCGGCGAGAAAGTCGCCGACCAGTTGGGCGGGCGCCTGATAGGCGTAACCGCCCGCCTCAAACGCCTTGCCCTCCCAATGCCGCTGAAACTCGATGCCCGCCAGCGGATGATCGGGAAAATCCCGCCCCGGAGCCACATCCACCACCATGCCGCTGTTGGCATTGCGTTCCGCGCGCGAATACTGGCTCATGCCATTGGTCACGACCCCTCCCGGCTCGGAAGTCGCGGCGACCACCTGCCCGCCGGGACACATGCAAAAACTGTAAGCGGTGCGCCCGTTTGTCGCCTTGTATACCAGCTTGTAATCCGCCGCGCCCAGCAGCGGATGTCCGGCGAAGCGACCAAAGCGCGCCTTATCGATCAGACTCTGCGGATGTTCGATGCGCACGCCGATGGAAAACGGCTTGGCCTGCATGCAAACCCCTTTGTCGTGCAGCATGGCAAAGGTATCTCTGGCGCTGTGACCGACAGCCAGCACCACTTGTGCACCGGGAATTTCTTCACCATCGCTGAGGCGCACGCCCCGCACCTGTCGTTTGCCTGCGTTGTCGGTATCAATCAGGATTTCCTCGACCCGGCTGTCGAAGCGGATTTCCGCGCCCAAAGCCTGCATCCGGGTACGCAGGTTTTCCACCATTTTCACCAGCCGGAAGGTGCCGATGTGCGGCTTGGCGAGATAGAGAATTTCCTCCGGCGCACCCGCCTTGACGAATTCTTCCAGCACCTTGCGCCCCAGATGGCGCGGGTCCTTGATCTGGCTGGACAGTTTGCCGTCGGAAAAAGTGCCCGCGCCGCCCTCGCCGAATTGCACATTCGAATCCGGGTTGAGCTTGCCCTGCCGCCACAATCCCCAGGTATCCTGCGCGCGTTCACGCACGATTTTGCCGCGTTCGAGCATCAGCGGCCTGAACCCCATCTGCGCCAGCAGCAGGCCGGCAAACAGACCGCAAGGCCCGGTGCCGATGATGATCGGTCGTCGGCGCTCGTCGGGCCGCGCCTGGGCGACAAAACGATACGCCATGTCCGGCGTCACGCCCAGATGCCTGTCGCCCGCGCAGCGACGCAGCACCGCCGCCTCATCCTGGAGTTCCACATCCACGGTGTAGATGAAAAAAATCCGCCCGGCCTTGCGCGCGTCATGAGCGCGGCGAAAAACACGAAAATTCAGGAGCGCGTCGGGCGCAACGCCCAAACGGGCGAGGAGCGCGGTTTTCAGCGCCGCCTCGTCGTGCTCCAGAGGCAGCCGGACTTCAGTAAGACGCAACATGCGGTGTCCGTCACTTCAAGCAGGAAAGTCGGCATTTTACAGGACGAAAGGTAGAGCGGTTTCTCCGAAACAGCCGCCGTCAACATTCGGCGCGTTCTTCGATGCCGCCCTGACCTCTGTCTCCTGCCTTATAATCACTGCCCCAAACCTGCGCCTGAACCATACCGGAGATTCACCTTTGAAACGTCGCGCTTTTCTCGCTACCGGCCTGCTGGCCCTGATGTCTTCGCCCGCCGCCCTGGCGGCTCCCGCAAAAACCGCCAAAAAGCCGACAGCGAAAAAGACAACCCGCAAAAGTAATGCAAATGTCAAAAAAACGCCGAAAGCAGCCCCTGCCCGCGTGCAGACCAACGCGGAGAAATCCGTGCTTGACGCCGCGCCCGACGGTTCTTCAGCCTCCCGCCTGCCGCCAGTCAAAGCGCCCGCATTGCCAACCGAGTGGCGTCGCTTCGCCATCACGCTGACCGCGCAAATCAATCCATCCCGGCATCGCCAGCGGCTCTGGCTACCGTTGCCCATCAGTCAGGATGGTCTTTATCAGCGCGATCAACAGCTTGTCTGGCAAGGAAATTTTATGGAAGGCGGTATCCTGCGCCTGCCGGATGGCGAACTGGAAGCTTTCTCTTGCGAATGGTCGCCCGGCATCGCGCCACGTCTGGAATTGACCGCCACACTGGAAACCGCCGACCGGCAATTCGATGTTTCCCGTCGCACCCGGCCGCCCGAACGTGACGACATCCTGCGCCGCAACCTGCTGGCGAGCGCGCAATTACCCAACAACGGCGAGGCGCACACGCTGGCCGTGCGTATCGTCGGACGCATTATCGACCCGGTGGCGCAAGCGCGCGCGCTGTTTGAATGGGTGGTAGACAACAGCACGTACGACCCCGATCTACCCGCTTGTGGCAAGGGCGATGTGCACGCGCAAATCGCCAGTAAAAGCTACGGCGGGCGTTCCGCCGACATCAATGGTCTGTTTGTCGCGCTGTGCCGCGCCCTTGGCATCCCCGCGCGACGGGTCTTCGGGCTGCGCATCGCGCCTTCCCGCCTCGCCGCCTGCCTGGGCGTCGAGCGCGACGCGACCTATGCCACGCATTGCCGCGCCGAATTTTATGTGCCCGGTTATGGCTGGATTCCCGCTGACCCCAGCGATGCCTGCCGGGCAATGCGGCTGGAAAAACACCTGTCGCCGGAGGACAGCCGCGCCTTACGCAAGATTCTGTTCGGCGTCTGGGAAATGAACTGGCTGGTTTATAACCGCGCCGAATCGCTCACCCTGCCCGGCCTGCCCACCCTGCCCTTTTTCATCACGCCACAACTGGAACGCCAGGAAGTCGCCACCGAAGGGCTGGATCTGGACGGGTTTCGGTATCACATCGAAAGCCGCAGTGTTCAGGAATAGGCGACAGGAGTGCATGAAACCGCCCAATCTGCTGGCGCTGGCAGCCTTTATCAACCTATGTTACGGTGCTTGCCCATCGTTGCATTTATCGGCGCATTCGTTTCTGGACGTGCGGGGTGTTTCACCAGGCGGCGTCTATGGCTTTGCCCGGAAACAGGGTTGTGCCAAAAATTACGCCCTAACCCTTCATCGCGCATGCGCTTTAGGCGTTCCCGTACCTGATCGAGCAACTTGGGGGGCGATGTGGTATTGGTGGTCATGATAAAATCTGAAAATGGTTGAAAATCAGGATGATAGTTATGAATCATTGTTGTTATACACCTTCGATAATCGAGTATACACCTGCTAAGGTGTATACTGCACGTTAGCCCTCATGAATATCAAACACATTGCTACATGGTGCGGGCTAGTTGTCTTGGCACCATTCGTCGCACTTTTCACGTTCCAACAGCTAAGGCGTGTGTTTTTCATCGCAAGGCATGGAGGCATAGACTGTGCAACGTGTAATAGCTCACCAATGGCATTTCTCATCGGCTGGTTGCTCGAAACTTTAATTCTGCTCTTTTTGCTGCTATTGTTTATTCATTTGGTTAAGGTGGTACGCGCGCATCACGCTAACAATTCGTTCAAGCGGACGCCTGACGGCGCCGCTTAACTCAGACGTTAGGCATCTCTACAATGACATCGAATATGCCACTCGACACCCTGAAACTTCTTCGAATATCAATCACGATCCAAGTCGTGGTTGCCACTTGGTTTATTTTTTCGCCGGACACTGTCCCTGATGTCATAAGAAGGGCTGAGATGGAAAACGATCGCCAACTCTATGCAATTCTGGACAGCATCATTGTTCCTCTGGCGCATATCCACACACTACTTTGTATTGCGTTGTGGTGGCCAACCAAGCTGGCTAGTTGGAGCTATCTTGCAGTCGCTGCCGCTATCGCCGTATTAAGCTCGTTTGCTGGTCCGGCGATCATCTCGGCAATCGATAGTCTCGTCAGCTACATACAAGTGCTGGCCTCCGGTGCAACGCTTTGCATCTTGTACACACATCGGTTTTTTGGCCTGGGGCGCTCAATGCCCAACCCATCCATCGACACGGATGCTGCGCGATGAAACCCCACCGCCTAACACTGCATTGCAGCGGACGGCCTACGGCCGCCGCTGAATTTTGACGTTAGGCGGTTTGATCGGCACGTTGGTTTCAGGGGGTTCAATGCAAGTTTTCAACACTCCGCTTCGGGTTTGCTGCACCCCACGCAACGCAGCATGCTTGCAGGGTACAAATCTGGTAAGCTCCGGTTCGTCGGCTGCTTTCGCTTCACGTTGGCCTTGCCATTCATCGCTTGGTCACACTGCGCAACCGTCTAACTATTCGTTCAAGCGGACGCCTGACGGCGCCGCTTAACTCAAACGTTAGGCGCTTGGTCGGCACGTTGGTTTCAGGGGGGCAATGCAAGTTTTCAGCACTTCGTTTCGGGTTTGCTGTAACCCACGTGGCGCAGCAGTATTTTCCAATTCAGGAATGAGCCTGAAGAGAGGAGAAGGTGGAGTGGGTTGAAAGGTAGAAAGAGGTCAGTGTAAAGGACGGCGGAGGAAGTTGAAAGCGATTGGGATTTTGGG
>JAISRR010000144.1 GCA_031273565.1 Zoogloeaceae bacterium
CCAAAAAAGGACGTTTCGTTGGAAGACCCCATGGCGAATTCATCCATGTTCACCTTGCCGAGCGACACCATGCCCGCCTCCTGTTCCAGCCGGACGATTACGGTCGCGTCGTAGGGCGAGATGAAATTTTCGAGCATCTTCGAGCCGCAGGTGGTGCGCCAGCCTTTGGCGCAAAAGATGTCTTTCTGCGCGAGGGGAATGCCGGTGAGCGCGCCGGACTGCCCGGCAGCAATACGCGCATCGGCGGCGCGGGCGGCGGCAAGGCTTTTTTCCGCATCCACGGTAATGAAGGCGTTAAGCGCGGGATTCAGGCGGGTAATGCGTTCCAGAAAAGCCTGAGTCAGTTCGACGCTGGAAATTTTCCGGGCAAGCAGCGCGGTGGAGAGTGCTTTTAATGAAGCATAAATCATGGCTGGCGCATCCCTTATTCAATGACCCTGGGCACGAGATAGAGTCCCGCCCCGGTTTCCGGCGCGACCGACTGGAACATGTCGCGCTGGCGACCGTCGGCGTCGTGGTGCGTAACGGCGTCCGCGCGCAGACGTTGCGATACGTCCTGCGCGTGCGCCATCGGCGCGATACCCGCAGTGTCTACCGTCTGCATGGCTTCAATCAGGGAAAAAATGCCGTTCAACTGCTGGCGGGCGGTTTCAGCCTCATCGGGATTCAGTTCGAGGCGCGCCAGTTCAGCGACGCGTTCGACTTCAGGAAGGGTCAGGGACATGGGAATTCCGGTTCAGGGTTCAAAAGACAGTTGCTGTTTGCTTCAGGAAGAAGCGCAACAGTTTACCGTGGAGTGAGGCTCAGACGAATATTTCACCCGGAAGATTTTCCCGGATTGCCGCGCTCAACGCAGAATGTATCCTCCCGAAATCCCTACAAAAATTTCCGCCACGCGAACAATCGCGTCGGTTCCCATCCCTGATGTTCATAAAATCCGAGCGCCGGAGCATTATCGGCGTCAGCCAGAAGTTGCACCCGCCGCGCCCCTTTGCCGATTGCCCAATCCGCCGCCGCGTCCAGAAGCTTGCGACCGATGCCCTGGGCGCGGCGTTCCGGGTGGAGCACGACATCCTCAATCCAGGCGGAAGGCGCGCCGCTGGCGGTGGAAATGACCAGTTGCGCGCTGACCATGCCGATAACGCCCTGCGCTCCACGCGCGACCAGAATGACGGCGTTTTCCGGGCGGGACAGTAACAGTTCCAGACCGCGCTGTTGTTTTTCTGCATCGGGGCAAAAATCCTGTTCGATGGAAAACAGGATGTCCAGCAATCCGGTCAGCGCCGGGAGGTCGGCAGGCGTGGCGGGTTCGATGGCGATCATGCGCCATCTCCGGCGGGATACATCAAAATGCTCAGGAAGCGGATCGGGCAATGGGTGAGTTTTTCCGGGCCGTGCGGAATGTCGCCGCGAAAAGTGAGGGAATCGCCAGGTTTTAATTGGTAGGTGTTTTGTCCGTGACGGTATTCAATCTCGCCTTCCAGCATGAAAATGAATTCTGTGCCCGGATGCTCGAAGATGGGAAACGTCTCCGCGTCGTGGTCGATGGTGATTAAAAACGGCTCGAAAAATTTTTTCGGCCCCTGATCGTAGGCCAGCAGATGATAGGTATGCCCCCGCTTGGTGCCCCGGCGCACGACTTCCATGCCTTCATCTTTCCTGACCATCTGGGCGCTGCCGTCCTTGGTGTCGTAGCCGCGAAACAGGGCGGCGAGCGAAACGCCCAACGCCTGCGCCAACCGGGAAAGGGTATCCAGACTGCTGGCGGTCTGGGCGTTTTCGATGCGCGACAGCATGCCCCGGCTGATGCCGGAACGGGTCGCCACATCGGCGATGGTCAGGCCATGCGAAAGACGGATGTCCTTGATGGTCGTGCCCAGATAGCGTTCCAGGCTGTTGGCGGTAGATTGTTCAGGCATCAGGCATCAAGTGTCAGGGAACAGTAAGCAGAGATGTTCGGCCCCTCATTCCCCGATTCAGTCAACAATGGCGTTACTCTATCACACCGCGAAAAGTTTACCAATGCGAAAAAAAGTTTCACAATATTGTTGACGCCGCTTTCGGGTTGGTCGCACAATGCGAACCAATTTTTCATCACACGAACACTACGGAGTCTCACATGCCGCTCTCCCGTCGTTACACCCTGACGCTTTCCTGTCCCGATCAGATCGGTGTGGTCGCCGCCGTAAGCGGCTTCGTTGCCGAACATCGCGGCTGGATCACCGAGGCCAATCACCACGCGGACGCGGCGGCGGAGCGTTTTTTCATGCGGCAGGAAATTCTCGCCGAATCACTGCCTTTTGGGTTGGAAGAATTCAACGCCCGTTTTTCCCCCATTGCCGACCGCTTCGGCATGAAATGGAAAATTACCGACAGCAACCAGAAAAAGCGCGTCGTGATACTGGTCTCCAAACAGGAGCATTGCCTCTACGACCTGTTGTCGCGCTGGCTCTCAAAAGACCTGGATATTGATATTCCCTGCATCATTTCCAATCACGAGACCTTCAAGGGGTTTTCCGAATGGCATGGCATTCCTTTTCATCATGTGCCGGTCACGCCGGAGAACAAGCGGGAAGCTTATGCCGAAATCGCGCGGCTTTTTACGGCGGCAAAAGCCGATGTGATGGTGCTGGCGCGTTACATGCAAATCCTGTCGCCGGAACTGTGCGCCCAGTATCCGGGGCAGATTATCAACATCCATCACAGCTTTCTGCCCAGTTTCGTCGGCGCGAAGCCCTACCATCAGGCGTTTGAACGCGGCGTCAAGCTGATTGGCGCAACCTGCCATTACGTGACCTCCGAACTCGATCAGGGGCCGATCATCGAACAGGACGTGATTCGCGTCGATCACTCCGACCAGCCCGAAGACCTGGTGCGCTACGGCAAAGACATCGAAAAAGCGGTGCTGGCGCGCGGCCTGCGCTACCACCTGGAAGACCGGGTGCTGGCGCACGGTAATAAAACGGTGGTGTTTCGCTGAGTTCAGAAGACAGAGGACTGAGGACAGAAGACCGTCGTTTTGTTCGCTGCGCTCCATGCACTTGATAAAAGTGCGCGCCCGGCGAGGAAACGGAACCACCCCGGGAACGTGCCCCGCATTCGTGTTGCTGGAGCGGGGCAAAAGCCCGGCGATGCCTCCGGCGCGTCATGCTTCGTCGCCTGCGACACGCTGAGGAGGCTGGCGTTTTTACAGGTCACCACAGTATTTTCCAATTCAGGACTGAGCCTGAAGAGAAGTGTACAGGACGGATCAGGAAACAAACAGGAACGATGCAAATCGGGTCAGGGGTTAAAGGTTTCCTGATCGCACGCATTGATCGGCTGGGCATAGGCTTGCGGGATATGGGCGTGGCCCATGAGGAACGCTTCGATCTGCTCAATCGTCCCCATTCGCTCTTCGTTCATGTTGATCACCCTCCTCAGAATGATCAACCCACACGCCCCTGCCTCCACTGCTTTCGCTTCAGACTCATTCCTCTTTGGACAAGGCTCCCGCAGTATTTTCCAATTCAGGAATGAGCCTGAAGAGAGGAGAAGGTGGAGTGGGTTGAAAGGTAGAAAGAGGTCAGTGTAAAGGACGGCGGAGGAAGTTGAAAGCGATTGGGATTTTGGG
>JAISRR010000192.1 GCA_031273565.1 Zoogloeaceae bacterium
CAAGGGAATATTCGCCAACGCCGGCGCCAGATTGATCGCTTCGCCAAAACCGGGAGCCAGATGGAAAAAATCCTTGCCGTCATGACAATGCCAACCGGCAAAGACCGCGCCTTTCAGCAGAATAAACGCGTGGGGAATCTCCCCCGCCCCCATGATTTTCCGACCCCGCCGGTACTGCCGGATAAACGCGACCTGCGCCAGGGCTTCCCGCGCCCACGCAGGCCAGGTATCGAACAGCGGATTCTGTTCAATAACCGTTGTAATCGCGGAATTGTTTTTCGTCATAAATAATTCCTGATGTTATAAGCGGACGTTTGTTTTTTGGAACCATTGGCGCAACTCCGCCACCGAATCCACGCAGGCGAGCGGTTTCAACGCGCGCAAGGCGACCTCTGGATGCGCGCCGTAGCTGACGCCCACGCTTGCCGTGCCCGCGTTTTGCGCCATTTGCAGGTCGTGGGTGGTGTCGCCGACCATCAGGGTGCGCTCTGGCGTTGTCCCCAATGCTTCCATCAGTTCAAAAAGCATTTGCGGATGCGGCTTGGAAAGACACTGGTCGGCGGTGCGGAGCGCCCGAAAGCGGGGGCGCAGACCAAAATGGTCGAGCGCGTGGTCAAGACCGGCGCGGCTCTTGCCGGTGGCGACCGCGAGCGTAAAACCTTGTGCTTCCAGTTCGTCCAGCAACTCGCGCACCCCCTCAAACAGGAAGAGTTCGTGGTTGCGGGTAAAGTAGTGATGCCGGTAACGCTCCGCCATTTTCGGGTAATCCGTCGTCGGCAGGTTCGGCGCGACATGGCGCAAGGCTTCTTCCAGCCCCAGACCGATGACATGCCGTGCCGTCGCATCATCGGGCACAGGCTGCCCCAGGTCGCGGCTGGCGGACTGGATGGCGTGCACGATGGTGGCGGCGGAATCCATCAGGGTGCCGTCCCAGTCGAAAACGATAAGCTCAAATTTCCGCATTTTTGCGTTCATCGGGGTCTGCCTTGTCGCTACGCATGACCCAGAAAAAAGTAACGAACCAGCCGATCAGCGTCCAGCCCGTAAACAGGTTGAGCCAGAAAATGGCAACGTCTTTGGGATGCCTGCTCTGAAACGCCAGAAACGAGGGCAAAAAGTACATCGCCCAGGTCATGCAGGCGATGGTTATAAACATGATCGCATTGACAACGGCGCTGATGGCGCCCTGCCCCCCCAGATTGGCGAGATCATCCAACAGACCACCTGCCAGCACATTGAAAACGGGTGGCAGATTAATCTTGATCGTCATAAAGGCCGCCGCCGTGACCAGCCCCAGGGCGAGCACAGCCGCCAGCAGGTATTTTGCTCCGCGTTCCATCCGTAAAGTCCTCTCTTCAAGCAAAAGCGGCGATATTAGACGTTTTCAGACGTTTCCTGAAATCCGGGCGCTTGCTTCGCGTCGAACTCGCGTGTTTCCACGGCGTCCAGATGGGCGATGAAGCGGCGCAAGGCTTCCGGTAATGGCGCGGTGAGGCGCAGGCGTTTTTCTTCCAGCGGATGCGGGAATTCCATGCGCTCGGCGTGTAACGCCATGCGTTTCAAGCCTTCTTTTTGCAACGTCTTGTTCAAGGCGAAATCGCCGTATTTTTCGTCGCCCAGAATCGGATAGCCCAGATGGGCGAGGTGCACCCGCAACTGATGGGTGCGCCCGGTTTTCAACTGGCCTTCCAGCAGGCTGAAGCGTTGCCAGCGGGCGATGAGGCGAAATACGGTATGCGCAGGCTTGCCGCCTGCGTGATCGACGCGCACCCGACGCTCGCCGGATTCCGTTAAATATTTATGCAGGGGCAGCTTCACCTGTTGCAGGGGATTCATCCAGCGTCCCTTGACCAGCATCAGGTAACGTTTGTCGGCAACGGCTCCGGCCTCCCGGAACATGTCGTGCAAGCGGGTAAGGGCCGAACGTTTCTTGCCGATCAGCAAAATGCCGGAGGTTTCCTTGTCCAGACGGTGCGCGAGTTCCAGAAAGCGCGCCTCCGTGCGCTGGCGGCGCAGGGTTTCGATGACGCCGAAACTGACGCCGCTGCCGCCATGCACGGCGACGCCGGCGGGTTTGTCGATGACCAGCAGCGCCGCGTCTTCGTAAATCACCGGCAGCAAAGTCCAGCCAGCGACCGGCGTTTCGGGTTCGTCACGGCAGGCGACGCGCATGGGCGGCAGACGCACCGTGTCGCCTTCCCGCAGACGATAGTCGGCGGCGCAACGTTTTTTGTTGACCCGCACCTCGCCGCCGCGCAAGGCCCGGTAAACATGACTCCGGGGCACGCCCTTCAGTTGCCGGAAAAGATAATTATCCAGCCGTTGCCCGGCTTCTTCTTCCGTGACAAGCTGATAAATCACCTTGTTTGCAATGGATTTTTTTCCCTCTTCAGACATTTTGCAATATACTGCCCCCGATTTTACGTTACGGACTGCAAGACAAGCCGCGCCGTCAGACCGACCAGCGCAGGCGCCCGAAATTCCGGGTTGCCCGTTGAATTCGTCGCCGAACAACCTTCTGGAACCTCTCGGCGACATCGGCAGGCCCGGCCCACCTGGCTGACTCATGGTGACAGGCATGTTGCAAACACGCGGAAAACCTGCCGATACCGCCAAACTTGTTCAGACGACGCAAATCAAACTGGTTAAGTTCGCTCACCAAAAGTAGCGATACTACTTGATTCGCGCATCGCAAGCATCCGCGAACACCTACGCAGAATTTTCGCCCGGAAGACCATCACGCTTCCGAAGAATCAGAAAAGCAGACATTTTTTCGTTTTGCATATCCAAACAACGGCAACCATGAAACACACATTACCCGTTATCTGACCGGCCCTGCTGCGTGGGTGCTTCGCCCTGTCATGCGCCGGAGCACACCACATGAAACGCATGTTATTCAATGCGACACAGGCCGAAGAACTCCGTGTCGCCATTGTCGATGGACAAAAACTCATAGACCTCGACATTGAATCGGCCGCCAAGGAACAACGCAAAAGCAACATTTACAAAGGCGTCATCACCCGCATCGAGCCTTCGCTGGAGGCCGCTTTTGTTGATTACGGCGCTGACCGGCACGGGTTTTTGCCCTTCAAGGAAATTTCCCGCAGCTATTTTCAGCCGGGCGCGGACACCCGTTCCCACATCCGGGACGCCATCAAGGAAGGTCAGGAACTCATCATTCAGGTGGACAAGGATGGGCGCGGCAACAAGGGCGCGGCGCTGACCACCTTTATTTCGCTGGCCGGTCGCTATCTGGTGCTGATGCCCAACAAGTCGCATGGCGGCGGCGTTTCCCGCCGGGTTGATGGTGACGAGCGCGCCGAACTCCGGGATACCCTCGACCAGCTCGACATTCCCAATGGCATGAGCCTGATCGCCCGTACCGCCGCCATCGGTCGTCAGGCCGAAGAGCTGCAATGGGATTTGAACTACCTTCTGCAACTCTGGCGCGCCATCGAGGGCGTCGCCAGAGAATCGCGGGGCGCCCTGCTCATCTATCAGGAAGGCAGCCTCGTCATTCGCGCCATCCGCGATTACTTCCAGCCTGAAATCGGCGAAATCCTCATCGACACTGACGAAATTTTCGCGCAGGCCCAGGCGTTCATGGCCCAGGTGATGCCGGGTAATGTGAACCGGGTCAAACGTTACCGCGACGACGTGCCGCTTTTTTCCCGCTTCCAGATCGAACACCAGATCGAAACGGCCTTTGGCCGTCAGGTCAATCTGCCTTCCGGCGGCGCAATCGTGATCGACCATACCGAAGCGCTGGTGGCGGTCGACGTGAATTCCGGTCGCGCCACGCGTGGCGCGGACATCGAAGAAACGGCGTTCAAGACCAATCTCGAAGCCGCCGAGGAAGTCGCCCGCCAGTTGCGTCTGCGCGATCTGGGCGGCCTCATCGTGATCGACTTCATCGACATGGAATCGGCGAAGAACCAGCGCGAGGTGGAAAACCGCCTGAAAGACGCGCTGAAATTCGATCGCGCCCGTGTACAGATCGGCAAAATCAGCCGCTTCGGACTGATGGAACTTTCCCGCCAACGCCTGCGTCCGGCGCTGGCCGAAACCAGCTATATTCCCTGCCCGCGCTGTACCGGCACCGGTCATATCCGTTCCACCGAATCCGCCGCCCTGCACATTCTGCGTATCCTCGAAGAAGAGGCCATGAAGGATGGCACGGCTGCCGTGCATGTGCAGATGCCGGTCGATGTCGCCACCTTCCTGCTGAACGAAAAGCGTCAGGACATTCAGGCCATCGAACTGCGCCACAAGGTTGTCATTCTGCTGATTCCCAACATCCATCTGGAAACCCCGGCGCACGACATTGTTCGTCTGAAACACGACGAATTGAACGCGGACGAATTGCGCGACCCTTCCTACAAGCTGGTGGAAGCGCCCAGCGAAGAAAAGGCGGGTGCGGAAAACGGCAAGACGGAAGTCGTGCGCCCACGTCAGGAAGCCGCCATCAAGAACGTCGTGCCCGATCGTCCCGCGCCAATCGTACAGGCGCCGCCGGAAGCCAACGCATCCGGCATCCTGTCGCGCATCATTTCCTGGTTCAAAAGCTCGACGCCCGCGCCGACGCCTGCCGCGCCGACCGGACGCAAGAACCGGGATGGCGGTCGCCGTACCGAGCAAGCGCGCGGCGAACGAGGCGAAACCCGCCGTAACAACAAGAATCGCAATGAAGCGCGACGCGGTGAAGAGCGCGACAACGAAAAAACCGACAAGGCAAACGGCGAACGTCAGAACCGTAACGAGCGTGGTGGCGAACGTACTCGCGCTCGCGGCGACCGGAACGAAACCCGGAATGAGAACAGGGCGGAATCCCGCAACGAAAACCGCGCTGAAAACAACCGCAGCGAAAACAACGCGGAACCCGCAGCGCCTCGCGAGCGCAAGCCACGCGAACCACGCCGCGAACGCCCGCAAGCCGTCGAACCCGTTGTGCCGGAAAATCAGGATACGCCCACGCAGGCCGCAGATGGCGGCGACGAAAGCAACCATCGCCGCAGTCGCAACCGTCGGGGTCGGGGTCGCAATAATGCAGGCGAAACCGCGCCGAACAGCATCGCCGCCGATGTCAGCGAAAACGCCAGTGAACACCGCGACCTTGTTCCGGTCAGTGAAGCGGTCGTCAGCGCGCCGGTCGAACCCGCTCCTGCGCCAGTTGAAGTCGCTGCGGCAAAAGCAGTCGTCGCGCCCGTAGAAATCGTCCGTGAACCGCTGGTGACCCGTGTGCCCGTCGAACCCGTTGAAGCAATAACGGCCCGCGACAGCGATGACAACGCGCCATTTGCCGAGCCGCCCGTTTCTGCCAGCGTCAGTCCCTTGCCATTGACGGAAGCGCCGGGCGCGCCTCCGGTGGTGGATGCCGCTCCGCCGGAAGCCGTGCCCACGCCTCCGGTTATGACGTCTCTGATCAATCTGGAAGCGGAGCTGAAAGACAGTGGACTGGTGCTGGTGCAAACCGCAGACAACATCGCTTCCCCGCGCTTGCCAACGGAACTCGCCAGGCCAAGAGGCCGCCCGCGCCGTCACCAACCGCCTGCCGCCCTTGAGGAAGAATCGCTGGTGATGGTGGAAACCCAACAGTAAAGGCGTATCTTCAGCCCGAAAGGAGTCGGCCACGGCTCCTTTTTTTATGCGGCTATCGCTGCCAAGCGCCCGCATCCCTCCGGGATGAATGCCGGTCAGGCTCATACGCGGGCGCATCGCAACGTTGCCATTTCCGGTAGAGTAGCGGCTCTTGAATCCTCCACAACTTGAACATGTCGCCTTCCCCCCACGCTTTCCCCATTCCCGTCGTGGCGGCCTCTACTGCCGCCGTTCATCCGCCCGAAGCCGCCGAAGCCGCGCCTGAATATCTTGCCATGCCGCACGACATGGCAACCTTCAACGCGCCGCGCCTGCCGGAAGCGACCGAGCCTGCCCTGCTTGCCGCCGTTGTTCGGCATTTGCGGGATTTGCGGGGGCGCATGGCGGCGACGGATTTTTTGCAGGCGACCAAAGTCACGGAAGATTTGTTGCTTTGGTCGGAGGCGGAACGCGCGCTGGCGGGCGATTTACTTGGCTTTGGCGAAGTCAGCGCCTACACCCATGCGCCGGAAGCCTTGCAGTGGCGGATACAGGAGACCGCTTTTGCCGGGCTGTGGCGGGTGCTGGCGCTGGATGACGCGGAAACGATTCACCGGGATTTTCTACAGGCCGGGGCGATTCCGCCCGTTCTGGCGGACACCATGCGGACGACAAGCCAGCCCGCGCTGCCCCTGCCCGACTTCACGCAAGAGGGCATCATGAATGCCCCCGCATTGGCGCATGAAATCGTGGCGCGCGCGGCGACTCACGGCGCGCCCACGCAGGTCATCAATCTCACCCTGTTGCCAGTGAGCGAAGCCGATCTCGATATTCTCTATGCATGGCTCGGCCACCGCGCGGTTTCCATTCTTTCGCGTGGCTACGGTAATTGCCGCATCACCAGCACCCGGCTCGCCAATGTCTGGTGGGTGCAATATTTTAATAGCATGGACGCGCTGATTCTCAACACGCTGGAAATCACCCCCATGCCGGCAGCGGCGTTGGCGGCCCGCGAGGATTACGAGGACACCCTTGCCCGTCTGGATGAATATCTGCGCTCGCTGGCGGAAGCATGAGCTTTGAAGGTTCCTATGGCGGCGACGCCAGCCGCCTGAACCCGGAAGACCTGCTCGAATGCGGGATTTGCTGGTGGGTGTACGACCCTGCCGTGGGCGATGCGCTTGCGGACATTCCAGTCGGCACGCCCTTTGCCAGCTTGCCGGAACACTGGACATGCCCGGAATGCGGCGCGCCACGGCAGAAATTCATGGTCATCCAGGCATGAAGGACGAAAATCCAGCCCCCCTTCTGGAGCGCGTGTTTGGCAACATCGCCGCGACGCGCATGGCGGACATGCCGCTCGCTAATCCGTCGCTCGCGGTCGAGGCGGTGGCGTTCCGGCGGCAGGGCGCAAACGGTCACTGGCTCGGCGTGCTGATTACGCCCTGGGCGATGAATCTGCTTTATCTGCCAACGACGGACGGTACTCCGCCCTGGCCGGACAAGAAGGCGGGCGACAAGCATCTCTGGCGTTTTCCTTCCGGCGCGTATGAATTTACCGTGGCGGCAGAGGAAGCCCTGGGTGTGTATCACCTCTGCTCGCTGTTTTCGCCGCCGACGCAATTTGCAACTCAGGAAGCCGCCCGCCAGACCGCCTGCGCTACGTTGGCGGCATTGATGTCGGGCGATGATGACAAAGCCGCGCCTGCGGATGCCCCCGCTACGTCGGCAGGCAGCAGGCGCGCGTTTCTGCGCCTGGGACGATGAACGGCGGGGCGCTCTACATTCAGGCGGACTGGACGGCGGAGAACGGCATTCGCCTTCTCTCCGTGCGGCTCGAACGCCCGCCCGTCGCCCGCCTCTTTACCGGCATGCGCGGCGATGAGTTGCTGGCTGCCGTGCCGCTCCTCTACAGCCTGTGCGCCCGGGCGCAGCAGGCCGCCGCCGCCTTCGCCCTCGCCGCCGCGCGGAACGCGCCGCCGCCGGAAGTCGATCCCCGCGCGTTATGGCGGGAAAATCTGCATGAATGCCTGTGGCGGCTCTGCCTCGACTGGCCTGTCGCGCTGGGGCAAACGCGCGAAGCACGGCAGGCGGCGCGGGCGGCATTTTTAACGTGGCGCAAGCGTTTCAATGCGCCGACACAAGAATTTGACGCGGCGACGGCGACGATACTGGATGAACTGCAACAACACGCCCTCCGGCGCTCCGCGCCATCTCCCTCGAAGAGGGAGGCATTACAACCCCCCCTCACCGAGGGGGGTGGCTTTGATGCCGTCGGGGGGAGTGGTCGGAATAGCGCTGCCCATGCCGCCCGCCTTCTCCAAACCCAAAACATCTGGCAGGCGTTACAGGAAAATCGTCCCTATCCAGTCACCGCACAGGGTGGCGACGGCAGCGGGGAGAGCAACATACCAACCGCGCGCGGTCTGCTCACGCATCGCCTCGCGCTGGACGCGGCGGGATGCGTCGCGGCTTATCAGGTTTGGGCGCCGACCGACCGCCATTTTGCCGATGCTGCCGCACTCATGGAACATCTGGCGTCGGCGCGTCCAGCAGATTTCGCGGCGGCGCGGCAGGCGCTGGAATGCGCAATACTCGCCCTCGACCCTTGCGTACCGCACCGAATCGAATGGTTGCAAAAAGAACAGGAAACGTAAAAATGCACGAAATGTCGCTGGCGGAAGGCATACTTCAAGTCGTGGAAAGCACGGCGCGACGGGAACGGGCGCGGCGGGTCACGCGGGTGATTCTGGAAATCGGCGCGCTGGCCAGCGTCGAAATCGAAGCATTGCGCTTTTGCTTTGACGCCGTAACCCGCGCTTCGCTGGCGGAACGCGCCGCGCTGGAAATCATCACCCTGCCCGGTCGGGGCTGGTGCATGCCCTGCGGTCAGGAAGTGACGCTGGCGGCGTTGGCGGATGCCTGTCCACACTGTGGCAGTTTTCAGGTGCAACCCGTCGTCGGCATGGAAATGCGGGTCAAGGAAATCGAAATCGAATAGGAGAAAGCAGGATGTGCACAACTTGCGGCTGCGCGAGCGGCGAAACAAGCATCGAAGGCGAAGTTCCCCACGAACATCATCACCATGAGCATACGCACGACCACGTGCACGACCATGCGCGTCACAGTCACGCCCCCGGCGTGAGCGAGGCGCGGCGGGTGGCGATTGAGGAAGACATCCTCGCCCGCAACAATGCTTACGCGGCGGAAAATCGCCAGCGTTTTGCGGAGACGGCGACGCTGGCGCTGAATCTCGTTTCCAGCCCCGGTTCCGGCAAGACGACCCTGCTCGTCCGCACCCTTTCCGAGTTGAAGGAAAACACCCCGACCGCCGTCATCGAAGGCGACCAGGAAACCAGTTCTGATGCCGAACGCATCCGCGCTGTCGGCGTGCCCGCCCTGCAAATCAACACCGGCAAGGGCTGCCATCTGGACGCACACATGGTCGGTCACGCGCTCGACAAACTGCCGCCGCCCGAAGGCGGCATTCTGTTCATCGAAAATGTCGGCAACCTCGTTTGTCCCGCCGCCTTCGATCTGGGCGAAGCCGCCAAAGTCGTCATTCTTTCCGTCACCGAAGGCGTCGACAAACCCCTGAAATACCCGGACATGTTCCACGCGGCGCGTCTGATGCTGATTAACAAGGCAGATTTGCTGCCCTACGTGGATTTCGACCCAGCGGCGGCCATCGCCTACGCCCGGCGCGTCAATCCCGATTTGCAGGCCATCACGCTTTCCGCCACAACCGGCGAGGGCATCGCGGACTGGCTCGACTGGCTGAAAATCCGGCTCGTGGGCGTAAAAAACGCCCGCATCCGCCAGTTGGAAGCGCAGTTGGCGGCACTGAGGTCAGGGGACAGATGACGGAGGACAGAGGACAGTCGATTTGCGGCGCTTTGCGCCGGGAATACGACGCGCCTTCCGCCCCTGCGGGGCACCTTGTATGTTTCTTTGTATGTTTCTTCCTCCCTCGGGGAGGGAGGGTTTTAGCGTCCCTCTTACCGAGGGGAGTTGCGCTTCTGGAAGGCCGCGACCA
>JAISRR010000045.1 GCA_031273565.1 Zoogloeaceae bacterium
CGAGATACCTGGCGCTTACAAAGATATTGATACGGTCATGGCAAACCAGACTGATCTGGTTGATGTGCTGCATCAACTCAAACAGGTGATCTGCGTGAAAGGATAATCGGCATGACATCTAATTTGAAACAGGCATATATCTGGACACGCGAGCATTCGCCCGACCGTTTACGGCGACTGGACGCAACGGCGTATATTTGGAAGGAACTGTTTTTCGAGCCTAAAAATTGCGGTCATTACCAGCCCATTCAATGCTCGCTTAAGCCACACTCAGGCTGGATGGCGCATGAAAAATTTGAGGCCACGCTGGATGGAAAAACCATCGAAGTGCATTTGCAAGTAGTTTCAGCGCGCGTCTGGTTCCTGCGCGAACTTTATCTTCGTGCCTGTACTTTAACGCGAGAACGCTATCCTGATTTTGATGCGCATCACTTCGTGGATGGTGATCGTGTGGGCGAACGTCGTATTGTCTTCCATTCCGAACGCCATGCTTTGAGCCGTTATCATCTGTGGACTGCGCTCTGGTGGCTTGATCGTGAGGAAGCGCCCAAAATCACGGAGACCTGGTTTCAGGAGCCATGTTCGTCGTGGGGCGATCCCGCATCCGTGATTGATGAAACCCGCTCATTCAATAACTGTATTGATCCGGCGCATGTCCGCTACGTCGTCGTGCGTGACGTAGACAAGGTGGATGATTCCATCATGGCTCAAGTGGTGGCTTCGATTCGGGAACATGGCAAGCCGGAAGTTTCCACCAGGTCACTCAGTTTTGATCTGGCCACGTTCCGCGACGACTTCATCGAACTGTCCGAGCCTGAACTTGTTTTCCTGAATTGGGCTGATGCGCGCAAACCCTTGCGAGAGATCGACAAGACGCTCCTGAAAGCCGCCGAGGAGGCCGATTTCGCGACCATACGTCAAGCTTTGGCCGAAGGTGCGGATCCAAATATCACAAACGGTGAAGACCCCGTGCTGGGCATCGTCATCACCGGTTGGCAAGATCATCTTGCCGCCTGCGAAGCGGATGACGAAGACCTTGCGTACTATGGTGGCAAGAGACCAACACATAAGATTTCCCTGGCCGAAGCGCTGGATGTCCTGAAACTGTTGCTCAATGCGGGCGCACACCCTGACAGGTTTGATCCTGACGGACTCCCCGCCATTGTCACAACGGCGTTGGCACAAATACCGGAAATTGCGGCACTGTTGCTTGAACATGGCGCAGACCCTTCCATTTCCCCATTTTGGGACGATGGTTTGGGTATGTGTCCATCCGCCTGGGATTATGCCGCAACAGATGGTTTTTCCCTGAATGAGGCAGGCGCGCGCGAGGTGTACTACGCTATGGTTCGTTGCCGTAGCAGCACCATGTTCGAACAAGCAACAGAGGATCAAGACAGGCTTGATGCTGAATTGCCGGATAATCAACGTTCATGGCGTAATGACAAAGCCCAATCCGCAGATAGTGACACAAACGAACCGGACAAAACGGATGCTCAGATTGTCGATTCACAGGATTTGGTGAGCGTATCTTCTACTCTGGAACCAAGAATCGATAAAACGCTGACAGAAGATGAGGCGGTGTTTGCTTTTGCCAAAGCCTGGAACCGGCTGGAACCGGACGAATTCCTGGCGCTGCTTGCGCCTGATGCGCGGTATGCCTCTCAATGGGTGTTCGAGGAATTGGTGGGGAAGCGTGCTATCACAGACTATTTGCGCGGCAAGATGCAGACGGTACGCACAAACAGCACCAACAATCCTAATGTGCGTGTTCGTGTGGAGATCGGGCGCACGGCTCTAGGCGATGGCGGCAGGCCTTGCGCATTCATGACGCAAGGTAGCGATGGAACCGTGCAGGCAGCCGTGCTTTTTGAGATTAGCGGCAACAAAATCGCTCGCTACGATCTTTGCATTCCACAACTGTTAGGTGCAGTGCGAACGAGTGTGTTTCCCGTTTGAGCGATTTCGAGAATGGAGTGAGAAAATGAATTCCTTACTTGAAGCACACATCAGAGCCGTCTATCCAACGGGCGAAAATTGGGAACCTAACGAGAGCCAGATTGAAGCAAATGATAATTCGCCAAAGCCGTGGGCCTGAAACTGGATGAGCGCGGCATGATCGAAGTTGACGCGCATTGCAAAACCAATCTTCCCGGCGTCTGGGCGATTGGCGACGTGGTGCGCGGCCCGATGCTGGCGCACAAGGCGATGGAAGAAGGCGTCATGGTGGCGGAAATCATAGCGGGTCAGGCAGGTCATTGTAATTTCGAGACGATTCCCTCGGTGATCTACATGTCCAGTTCCGTGCGATCATATTCCGATTCGTAGCTGGCCGTTATTTCATGCGCAAGCAATTCTGCGGGAAGTGATCGAATCACATTGCCGGAATCCTGCTCGGAACCGCTGTCGGTGACGCCATCGGCCTGCCCTGTGAAGGCATTTCGCGGCGGCGGGTCAGGCGGATGTGGCCATCGCCCCTGTCGGGACGGTTGCGGCATTGCCTGCTCTTCGGGCGCGGCATGGTGAGCGATGATACCGAACATACCTTTATGGTCGCGCAAAGCCTGCTCGATGAATCGAATGACGCCGGGCGTTTTGCGAAAAAACTGGCGTGGCGGTTGCGCTGGTGGTTGCTGCGGCTGCCTGCCGGTGTCGGCATGGCGACGGCGCGGGCTTGTCTCAAACTCTGGTGCGGTTTTTCACCCCGGCATAGCGGCGTGTTTTCCGCTGGCAATGGCGCGGCCATGCGCGCGGCGATTTTCGGCGGCGTGTTTCCCGATGCGAAACAACGCGCCGCCTTTGTCGCCGCCTCAACGCGACTGACGCACACCGACCCCAAAGCGTTGACGGGCGCGTTAGCGGTCGCCGACATCGTTGCGCTGATGATGCGGCAAAGCCCCGGAAAGCCCGCTCTGCCCGACGTGTTGCGGGTGCTGCGCGAACCCGGTTCCGGCTACATTCCACCACCGGACGCCGAATGGCTTGAACGTGTCGAACAGATGGAAACGGCGTGGCGGGCGGGTCTTTCCGTGACTGACTTTGCCGACCGGATGGGTTGCGCAAAAGGTGTTGGCGGCTACGTCTATCACACGGCGCCGGTCGCCATGTATGCCTGGATGCAGCATTTCGGCGATTTTCGCGCCGCCGTGGAATCCGTTGTTGAATGTGGTGGCGATACGGATACGGTTGCCGCCATCGTCGGCGCTTTGGCCGGGGCAAACGGGGCCGGGGGCATTCCATCGGACTGGATTACGGGCATTTTCGATGCGCCAATCAACCCGTCCAGATTGCGCGACGTGGCGGAGCGGCTGACGCAACTCGTCGTTACCGGACAATCTCCCGGCCATGCCGCCAGCGGTTGGCTGCTGACGTTGCCGCGCAATCTGTTTTTTCTCGGCGTTGTGCTGTGTCACGGTTTTCGCCGCCTTTTGCCACCGTATTGACGCTGCCCCGACGCTTGCATGGCATTGTGCTGATACATGCGTTTACAGTTTACGTCCCGAATGTGGACTATCCTGAAAGTGTCGTTCACCAACTGGAGTCGCCATCATGGAATCCGCTTCTTTTGGCATGCACGCTGCCGCCTTTGCCGTGCCTTTCCCCGTAACCTCTGGTATTGCGCTTGCGGCGCACGAGGTAGACGACAGGGCGCAGGAGACAGACGACAGGGAAAAATTAACAACGGTCGCGCCGCAAACGCCTGATCCCCTGTTACCTGACCTTTGATGTCTGAGTCTGTCGGGCAGATTGTCCGTCGCCGCGCTTCATCCACTGACGTTTGTTTGTGTGAAACCCGTGCCAGCCGACGGTCAATCAGCCCCTTCAACCCCAGGGCTTCGTAACGCGCAAGGTAACGCCGAAAGCTTCGCCCGCAGACGCCCGACAGTCGGTATAGTCCCATCCTTCACAGGCTTCTTCAAGCTGCGTCTTCCTGATCTCCTGTAACAACGCTGTCTGCCCCGTTTTCCACCCGCTCTGGCTGAAGAGGTTTGGCCACTCGCCCTTGTTTTCCTTGAGGGTAAGATTTATTATCATTCCTGTTCTGTCGGGCTTGGCCCGAGCGTATTTTTTCGCATTTTTTCAGTGAGGCGTTGCAATGAACACGGCTTCTGTCGCTATCCCCCTGCCTTTTGCGGATCCCGGTGAACCCGTGCGGGTGACGGGTTTTGTGCAGGGGCGCAACATCGAAAAGCGGCTGGCGGGCATGGGGCTGACGCCGGGATGTGAACTTCATCTGATGCACAGCGACGGCGGCAATCTGGTGGTGGCGGTGGGCAATACCCGACTGGCCCTGGGACACGGATTGGCGCAAAAAATTCTGGTGACGCCGGTTTAATGCAAACCATCCGGGAGCAGGGTATGGCAAACAGTCTGCAAGACATGAAAACAGGGCAAAGCGGCAGGGTCGTCGGTTTTGGCGCGCCGGGCGGCAAGGGCGAAGACCGCGCCTATCGGCAAAAACTGCTGTCCATGGGACTTACCCGTGGCGTGGAATTCCGCGTTACCCGTGTCGCGCCGATGGGCGACCCGGTGGAAATCCAGGTGCGTGGTTTCGCGTTAAGCCTGCGCAGGGACGAAGCGGCGGCATTGCAAGTGGAAACCCTGAATGGAGAAGCGGCATGACGACATCTGAACATTTGACCATCGGTCTGGTCGGCAACCCCAATTGCGGCAAGACAACTTTATTCAACGCTCTGACGGGTTCGCGCCAGCGCGTGGGCAACTGGCCGGGTGTGACGGTGGAGAAAAAAAGCGGCGCGTTCACCCACAAGGGCAAGGAAGTGGAAGTGGTCGACCTGCCCGGCGCTTATTCGCTCGACGCCATTGGCGGCACGTCGCTGGATGAACAGGTGGCGCGACATTACGTGCTTGCCCATGAAGCCGATCTGATCGTCAATATCGTCGACGCCTCCAATCTGGAACGCAATCTCTACCTGACGACGCAACTTCTGGAAATGCGCGTGCCGCTGGTGCTGGCGCTGAACATGGGCGATGTGGCCGAAGCCAAGGGGATGCAGGTGGATGCGTCGGCGCTCGCGCGCGAACTGGGCTGTCCGGTGCTGACGCTGGTGGCCTCGAAGGGGCAGGGCGTGGTGGCGTTGAAGGATTTTCTGGTCACAGAGACGGCGTTTGCCGTGTCCGAAGTCGTGCCGGAATATCCCGCTCCGGTGGTGGCGGCGATAGAAGCATTGCGGGTAAAGCTCGCGCCGCTGATGGCAGAGGGGACGTTGAACGCGGCGCAGATGGAGGGAATCGCGCCGCAGTTGTCGAGCAAAGCCGATTGCCGCTGGATCGCCCTGAAGGCGCTGGAAGGCGATGAACAGGCGACAGCCTGGGCAAGCGCCTGCGGCGTGCCACCGCAAGCCTTACGGACGCAACTGGAAGATGAACTCAACGACGAAATGGACATCATTGCCGCCGATGCGCGTTACGGCTTCATCGGCAAGGTGGCGCGTGCCGCCGTCACACAGCAGAATCGCCTGAACCGCACTGCGTCCGACCGCATCGACCAGGTGATGCTGAACCGGGTGCTGGGCATCCCCATCTTTTTGTTCATGATGTATCTGATGTTCATGTTCACCATCAATCTGGGGGGCGCTTTCATCGACTTTTTCGATGGGGTGGCGGAAACGGTGTTTGTGCAGGGCTTCGGTCATCTGCTGCAAAGCCTGGGCGCGCCACTCTGGTTGGAAGTGCTGCTGGCGAAGGGGATCGGCGGCGGCATTCAGACTGTCGCCAGCTTTATCCCGGTGATCGGGTTCCTGTTTGTTTTCCTTTCCATTCTGGAAGATTCCGGTTATATGGCGCGGGCGGCGTTCGTCATGGATCGTTTCATGCGTTTCATCGGGTTGCCGGGTAAATCCTTCGTGCCGCTGATTGTGGGTTTCGGCTGCAACGTGCCCGCCGTGATGGCGACCCGCACCCTGGAAAGCGAACGCGACCGCTTGATGACCATGGCGATGACGCCCTTCATGTCCTGCGGCGCGCGCCTGCCGGTATACGCCCTGTTTGCCGTGGCGTTTTTCCCTACCGGCGGACAGAACATGGTCTTCCTGCTCTACATTATTGGCATCGTCGCCGCCGTCCTTACCGGGCTGGCGTTAAAGCGCACCCTGCTGCCGGGGCAGGGCACGCCTTTCATCATGGAACTGCCGCCCTACCACCTGCCGACCGTGAAGAACGTGCTCATCCACGCCTGGAATCGTCTGCGAGGCTTCATTTTCAAGGCGGGCAGGATCATCGTGCCCATGGTGCTGGTGCTCAATATCCTGAACGCGGCGGGCACGGACGGCAGTTTCGGGCATGAAGACAGCGGCGATTCCGTGCTCTCCGCCATCGGTCGGCAGATTACGCCCGTCTTTGCGCCGCTGGGCTTGCAGGAAGACAACTGGCCTGCCGCCGTGGGCATCTTTACCGGCGTACTCGCCAAGGAAGCGGTGGTCGGTACGCTGAACGCGCTTTATTCCCAGGTCGCCACTGAAGAAGCGGGAGAAGAAGTTGAAGAAGAACCCTTCGATTTCTGGGCGGGCATTTCTGCCGCTGCCGCCAGCGTGCCGGAAAAACTGGGCGAGTTGTCCGACAAGGCGCTCGACCCTCTGGGCGTGAGCGTCGGTGAGGTGGAAGACATGGAAGCCGCCGCCGAAGCGCAGGAAGTTTCCCTCGGCACCTACGGGGCAATGGCGAAACTTTTTGGCAGCAGCGCCGCCGCTTTCTCCTACCTGATGCTGATTCTGCTCTATTTCCCCTGTGTCGCCGTGCTGGGCGCGGTGCGGCAGGAAGCCGGATTGCGTTGGGCGCTGTTCATGGCGGGTTGGAGCACCGCGTTTGGCTACGGCGCGGCGGTGTTCTGCTATCAGTTCCTCACCTTTGCCGCGCACCCGCTAGCCTCAATCGCCTGGGGCGTGGGGATCGTGGCGGTGATGGCAACGATCATGACCGTAATGGGGTGGTACGCCCGCCGCCAACGGTTGCATCTGAAACCTGTGGCGGGAAGGCGCGCGGAGGTCGCATGACCCCCAGCGCCCTGCGTGATTACCTGCGCGAAAAAGGGCCGTCCAGTCTGATCGACCTGGCGGCCCATTTCGGCGTCGGGGTCGGCTTCGTCGAAGAAGTGCTCGCCTATTGGCGGCGCAAGGGCAACATTCTGGAAACGGTCGCGAGTTGCGGCAAAGCGTGTACAGACTGCTCGGCAAATGTTGTGTTTTATCAGTGGAACGAAATACAAAAATGAGCGCGCAAATCCACGATTTATCGCTCTGGCGGCATTCGCATCATTTTCTCGATGGCCGCGACGCCAACCGCCAGCGTCGTACCCTGTGGGTGGTGTGGCTCACCTTCGTCACCATGCTGATGGAGGTGGCATTCGGCTACCTGACGGGTTCGATGGCGCTGCTCGCCGATGGCTGGCACATGGGGTCACACGTCGCCGCCCTGGGGCTTGCCGTGTTTGCCTACCGTTACGCCCGCAGGCAATCCGGCAACCCCCGTTTCACCTTCGGCGCGGGCAAGGTCGGCGCGTTGGGCGGCTACACCAGCGCCCTGTTTCTCGCGCTGGTTGCCGTGCTGATGTTGTGGGAATCCTTTGCCCGCCTGCGCCAGCCAATTGAAATCGCCTATAACGACGCCCTGCTGGTGGCGGTGATTGGCCTTCTGGTCAACCTCGTGTCCGCCTGGCTGCTGCGCGACGACAGCCACGGACATGAACACGGGCAGGGTCACGACCACCATGACGGGCAGGATCATGACCACAACCTGCGCGGCGCGTTCCTGCATGTGCTGGCAGACCTGATGACCTCCGTACTCGCCATCGCCGCCCTGGTCGGCGGACAACGCTGGGGCTGGGTGGCGCTCGACCCGATGATGGGGTTCATTGGTGCAGCCGTGATTTTGTACTGGTCATGGGGGCTTTTGCGAACCACCAGCCGCACGCTGCTGGACGCGGAAGATCACGCCGGACTGGAAAAAGACATCATCGCCGCCATTGAATCCCGCCCCGACCACAAGGTGGTGGATTTGCACATCTGGCGTCTGAGTTCCACTGCGGAAGGCTGCATCGTTTCCATCCTGACCCATCATCCCGAACCGCTGGAAAACTACAAACAATGCATCGCCGCGTTTCCCGGTATCGGGCATGTGACGGTGGAAATCAATCGCTGCGAGTGCATGACGCCGTTGTAACTTGCAAATCTCCCCTTCTTGCAGAGATCACAACACCTTCCCCGGATTCATCAGTCCTTCCGGGTCCAGCGCCTGTTTGATGGCGCTCATGGCGGCGAGTTCGGCGGGGGATTTGTAGCGGCGGATTTCGTCGCGCTTCAGTTGTCCAAGGCCGTGTTCGGCGGAAATGCTGCCGCCGAGTTCGTGCACCAGATCATGTACGATGCGGTTGGCTTCGGGCTGGCGGGTTTGCAGGCGGCGGTTGGCTTCGGCCTCCGGCATGGAAAGATTGAAGTGCAGGTTGCCATCGCCCAGATGTCCGAAAGCGATATGGCGGATGCCGGGGAAAGCCTGCGCGAGCAGCGGGGGGATGCGTTCCAGAAATTCGGCGATACGGGAGATGGGGAGCGCGATGTCGTGCTTGATGCTGACGCCTTCCTTTTTTTGCGCTTCGGAAATGTTCTCGCGCAAGCCCCAGAGGTTTTGGCGTTGCGCGTTCGTTTGGGCGAGGATGATTTCCTGCGTGACGCCGTTTTCAATGCCGTTTTCCAGAGCGGCGGCGAGAAAGCGCTCCACGCGCTCTCGCAATGCGCTTTCTTCGTCGCTGCTGCTGAATTCGCAGAGCACATGCCACGGCGCATGGGGAATCCGGGCGATTTGCGCCCTGTGGGAAAAGTGTTGGCGCACCAATGAGAGCGACAGGGGGCAGATGAGTTCAAAGGCGGTGAGTTGGGCGTCAAACGCGGCTTGCGTCCGCTCCAGAAGCGCGATTGCCGCCGCTGGCGAGGTGAGGCCAAGCCAGCAGGCAACGCGGCTTTTCGGCAGGGGAAAGAGTTTCAACACGGCGGCGGTGATGAGGCCCAGCGTGCCTTCCGCGCCGATGAGAAGGTGGCGCAGGTCGTAGCCGGTGTTGTTTTTTCGGAGCGCCTTCAAGCCTTCCCAAAGTTCGCCGTTGGGCAGCACGGCTTCCAGCCCCAACGCCAGATCGCGTGCCGTGCCGTAGCGTAATACCTGCACGCCGCCCGCGTTGGTGGAGAGGTTGCCGCCAATCTGACAACTGCCTTCCGAGGCCAGCGAGAGGGGGAAGAACTGCCCCGCCGCTTCAGCGGCGCTCTGGATTTGCGCCAGCGTGCAACCGGCTTCGGCAACCAGCGCGTGATTGACGGCATCGATGCTGCGGATGCGATTCAGGCGTGAAAACTGGATGATGAGCGCCTGTCCGCTCGCGTCCGGCGTCGCGCCGCCACAAAGCCCGGTGTTGCCCCCCTGCGGCGTCATCGGCACGCCAGCGGCGAGGCATTCCCGCACGATGGCCTGAACCTCCGCAGTATTGCCGGGCCGCGCCAGTCCCAACGCCTTGCCCGTATAGCGACCGCGCCAATCCGTGAGAGAAGGGGCGAGGTCAGCCGGGTCGGTGAGCAGATGCGCCGCCCCGACGATGCCCGCCAGCCGCGCCAGAAAAGCGTTTGTTTCAGAAGGATTAATCAGGGTCATGTCAGAGGCCATCAAAAACAGATTGTACCAAAGCAGCCCGGCCAGAATTTCGTTCATGGCATGGCGTCAGGGCAATCGCATTTGACTGACACCGAGGCCCTGGCCGCAAACACCGTCATTCCCCTGCAAGGGAATGACGGCAGGCAGGGCGGGATCTACGATACCGCCCTGCCTTCCATTTTCAAAGCGCCTGTGACATTCGCGTGTGCAATTGCCCTGGCATGGCGTCGGACGATGAAATACTGATCCGGCAGAGGACAGCGCATATCCGATGCCGTAAAATCTCCCCTTTCATTTATCCGGATTTTCCTCCCATGCGTTCCTCCCAGTTCTTTTTTACGACCCTGAAAGAAGCGCCAGCCGATGCGGACGTGATCAGTCAGAAGCTCATGTTGCGCGCCGGACTCGTCAAACGCGCCGCTTCCGGCATATATACCTGGATGCCGATGGGGTTGCGGGTGTTGCGTAAAGTGGAAGCCATCGTACGGGAGGAGATGAACCGTTCCGGCGCAATCGAACTCCTGATGCCCGCCGTGCAGCCCGCCGAACTGTGGCAGGAATCCGGGCGCTGGGAAAAATACGGCCCGGAGCTGCTTCGTTTCAAGGATCGTAATCAGCGGGATTGCGTCATCGGCCCCACGCACGAGGAAGTGATTACCGACGTGGTGCGCCGGGATGTGAAAAGCTATCGCCAGTTGCCCCTGCATCTCTACCAGATACAGAGCAAATTCCGCGACGAGATTCGCCCCCGCTTCGGCGTCATGCGCGGGCGGGAGTTTCTGATGAAGGACGGCTATTCCTTCCACGCCAGTTTTGAGGATTTGCAGCGGGAGTATCAGGTGATGTATGCGACCTACAGCCGCATTTTCACCCGTCTGGGACTGGAATTCCGCGCTGTGGCGGCGGATACCGGCTCCATCGGCGGCACCGGCTCGCATGAATTCCACGTCATCGCCGAAACCGGCGAGGACGACATCGCCTACTGCCCGGATTCCGACTATGCCGCCAACGTGGAACTGGCCGAGGCGCTCGCGCCTGCCACGCCCCGTCCCGCGCCTGCCGCCGCGTTGGGAAAAGTCGCCACGCCCGACAAGACGGCCTGCGTTGACGTGGCCGGATTTTTGAATATTTCCCTGCAACAACTGGTCAAGGCCATTGCCGTGGTCAGCGAACCCGAAGAAAGCAAAAAAACCTTCGCCCTGCTGCTGCTGCGCGGCGACCATGAATTGAACGAAATCAAGGCGGGCAAGCTGCCCGGCCTCGATGCTTTCCGTTTCGCCGCGCCCGCCGAAGTGGAAGCATTTCTGGGCTGCGTACCCGGTTACATCGGCCCTGTCGGTGTGGATGCCGAAAAAGTGCGCGTCATCGCGGATCGCAGCGTGGCGGCGATGGGCAATTTTGTTTGTGGCGCGAACATCGCCGGTTTCCATCTCACGAACGTCAATTTTGGCCGCGACTGCCCGGAGCCGGAAGTCGCCGACCTGCGTAACGTGGTCGCGGGCGACCCCTCGCCCGATGGCAGGGGCGCGCTGGCCCTCTGTCGCGGCATTGAAGTCGGTCATATTTTTCAGCTTCGCACCCGCTACGCCAGCGCGCTCAATTGCTGCTATCTGGATGAAGCGGGCAAGAGCCAGGTCATGGAAATGGGTTGCTACGGCATTGGCGTGTCGCGCATCGTCGGCGCGGCCATCGAGCAGGGGCATGACGACAAGGGGATTGTCTTTCCCGCCGCCATCGCGCCCTTTCAGGTGGCCATTGTGCCGATGGGATATTTTAAAAGCGAAGCCGTCAAGGTTGCCGCCGACAGGCTGCACGCCGATCTCGTCGCCGCCGGTTTCGACGTATTGCTGGATGACCGCGACGAACGCCCCGGCTCCATGTTCGCCGATATGGAACTGATCGGCATCCCGCATCGCGTCGTGGTGGGCGAGCGCGGGCTGAAACAGGGGAAACTGGAATACAGGGGGCGGCAGGATACGGAGGCGACGATGGTCGAAGCAGATGGCGTCGTCGCCTTGCTGAAGGAAAAATTATGCGCGAAAGACATCAAGTGAACGTCTTGCGGCGCTTCTCCTTTCGGCGCTGCGCCGCCGACGGAGGGAGTCGAGGGAGCCGTTGCATCTCATGGCTGCGCCCTGTGGCGTTGTGCGTCGCGGCCTGCCTGCTGCCCATGCCGACATGGGCGGGCACGCAGCAATACGAACCGCTTTCCGCCAGCGTCCAGGCCGCCCTGTCCGGCGCCATTGCCGACAAAAAGCCGCCGGGCAGTTCCTTCAAGGATTACAGCGAAGCCGTGGAGTGGCTCTCCGCCATGTCGGAACGTCTCGCCAGGCGCGTTCCCGATCAGGAATACCGCCTCGAACTCCTGCGCGCCATTCACTACGAAGCCACCCGCGCCGGGCTTGACCCGCAACTGGTGCTGGGGCTGATTCAGGTGGAATCCGGTTTTCGCAAATACGCGGTTTCCTCCGCCGGAGCGCGTGGCTACATGCAGGTCATGCCCTTCTGGGTCAAACTCATCGGTACGCCGAATGACAACCTGTTTCACCTGCGCACCAACCTGCGTTACGGCTGCACCATCCTGCGGCACTATCTGGACATCGAAAAAGGCGATCTCTTCCGCGCGCTGGGACGCTATAACGGCAGTCTGGGTCGCGCCGAATATCCGAACCTGGTGCGTGGCGCATGGGAACAATGGCGTTTCGAGAAGCGCAGCAAAAGCATGCCGGTTTCAGCAGCGGCGATTTTGCAGCCGGTTGCTTCGAGGCGGTGAAATGGCAATTGCACGTCCTGCGCCTCGCCTGGGATGCTGCCGATGTCGCCATGTTCATTTTTTCCCGGCATCTTCAATGTTGGCATCGGCGCGGGCGCGTTGTTGGGCGGTTTTAGCGCGCACCATGTCGGCTTGCCCTGAATTGGCGTCATCGGTGGCGTGTTGGCGCTGGCGGGTTTGGCCTGGTGTGTTTATTCCGCCCGCAGATTTCCGGTGACAGCGGTTGGGTAGGGCGCGTTCTCCGAACGCGCCGCAGGTAAACCGGTGGCGGTTGCTTCGATTCCGCCCTATCCGAGCCAAGGTTAAAATAACGTTTTTTACGGAGTACGGCGATGTCCGTCCGAATCAAGATTTGCGGCCTGACCCGGCCTGATGATGTGGATGCCGCTGTAGCGGTGGGTGCGGATACCATTGGTTTTGTGTTTTATCCGCCCGAATCTCGTTATGTGAGTGTTGAAATGGCTGCGATTCTGGCGCGGCGGCGGCTGTTTTTTTGAACCACGGGCATATGTAGCGTAGTATAATCCATGCGCAAAATGTGGCATGAGTGGCATAAGCGTAGCGTAATTTCCGGTTTAGCCGGGGGGCGTGAAGTGGCGGTAATTTTTTCTCAATCTGGCGGATGGCGAGAAGCAGGCCGCCAACGCCATCAAAGACCCCGGCAGCAGGATTAAAGCTTTGTAAGTTTACCATGGTTATGACGGAAAAGAACAATGAGTGACATTAGGCTATTTCGCTATTCTGCCGCCGACGCACAGGAGCTTGCGGGAAAGTCCGTGGCAATTGAAAAGACTTTGCAAAATCTAATCGAATTGCATATGGAAACCTTCCTTGGTATCCGTTTTCTGGCGACTGAATACCACACCGGCGCAAAACATCGCGGACGTATCGACTCACTAGGGCTGGACGAGAATGGCTGTCCGGTAATCGTTGAGTATAAGCGCCACAGTAACGATAACGTCATCAATCAGGGATTGTTCTACCTGGATTGGTTGCTCGATCACAAGGCGGATTTTCGTCTGCTAACCATGGAAAAGTTGGGCAAAGCAGAAGCAGACAAAATTGAATGGAGCGGTACTCGTTTACTCTGTATTGCAGCGGATTTTACGCGCTACGACGAGCACGCTGTTGCACAAATCAACCGGAATATTGAATTAATTCGCTACAAGCTGTTTGGGGATGATTTGCTGCTGTTTGAACTGGTCAATGGCGCCAGCGCCACTTCCACGAACCTGCCGACAACAATTGAGAACAACACATCGAAGTCTGATACCAAAACTACCAGAATACCTGCTGCATCGACTTTGGCGATGAAGACGCACTCAGACCAGATTGCCACGGCTACGCCTGAACTTCTGGCGTTGTTTGAAAAAACGCGCAGCTTTGTTCTTGCCCAAGGTGATGACATTATCGAAAAACCCTTGAAACTCTATGTGGCGTTTCGCCGCCTCAAAAATTTTGTCTGTATGTCACTTATCTCGAAACAAGACCCCCACGTTTTCCTGTACCTGAAACTTGACCCGACCACGGTCACACTGGAACAAGGCCTTACGCGGGATGTAGGTAACATCGGTCATTGGGGAACGGGAAATCTGGAAATTACGCTGCGTACCTTGGCGGATTTTGAAAAAATCAAAGGATTGATTGAGCGCGCATACCAGGAAAACTGATAACAAATGACTGAATGATGAAACGCATTTCGTCCAACCACCCCGCCCCTGCGGGGCACCCCTCCATTGGAGGGGAATTTTTCGAGCCTTCGTTTGGCTTATGTCTGTGTTTGGTGCAATTCCCCTCCTTTGGAGGGGTGGCAGGCGAAGCCTGACGGGGTGGTTAGAACGCGGACAGGGTGCCATCAAGTAGCCTGGAGGCGTACAATCCGCCCCCTCATGGAACCCACATCCCCCAATCAATTCCCAACCTCTTCCCCATCAACGCCTCCCGGCAGTTGGTGGGCGGTGTCAGCCCTGGCCTTAGCCGCCTTCATTTTCAACACCACGGAATTCATCCCGGTGGCGCTGCTTTCCGCCATCGGCGAGAGTTTTGGTATGTCCGTCGCAAAAACCGGGTTGATGCTCACCATCTATGCCTGGGTGGTCGCCCTGCTGTCGCTGCCCTTGATGTTGCTCACGCGCGGCATTGAACGGCGGCGGCTGTTGGCGGCGCTGTTTTTGTTGTTCATCGGGAGCCATATCCTCTCCGCCTATGCCTGGAGTTTTGGCGTCCTGCTGGTGTCCCGCGTTGGCATTGCCCTGGCGCACGCCATATTCTGGTCGATTACCGCGCCGCTCGCTGTGCGCGTCGCTCCGGCGGGGCAGGCGACCAGGGCGCTTGGTCTGTTGGCGACGGGCACCACGCTGGCGCTGGTGCTTGGCATTCCTCTGGGACGGGTCATCGGCGAAGCCTTCGGCTGGCGGCTTACTTTTTTGCTCATCGGCGGCGTCGCCTGCCTGACGCTCGTCTGGCTGTTCCGCCTGCTGCCCAGCTTGCCGAGCAAAAACGCCGGTTCACTGCGCAGCCTGCCCCTGATTTTTCAGCGTCCCGCCTTGCCCGCCCTTTATGCGCTCACCGCTTGCGTTGTGACGGCGCAATTCACCGCCTATAGCTACATTGAGCCTTTTGCGCGCGAGGTCGCGCGGATGAGTCCACACGCGATTACCGTCCTGCTGCTCGTCATGGGCGGCGCGGGCATTCTGGGGTCTTTTCTGTTTGGCCGTTACAGCGAGCGTTACCCGCGCTTTTTTCTGCCGGGCGCGATCACCGCTATTGCCTTTGTCATGCTACTGCTGTTGCCGCTTGCCGCGTTTCCGCGCATCCTGCCGGTTCTCGCTATTGCCTGGGGCACGGCCATGATGTGTTTCGGGCTGGTGCAGCAATTGCATGTTCTGCGCCTTGCCTGGGACGCGTCCGATGTCGCCATGTCCATTTTCTCCGGTATTTTTAACGTCGGCATTGGCGCGGGCGCGCTGTTGGGCGGTTTTACCGCGCACCATGTCGGCTTGCCCTGGATTGGCGTGGTCGGCGGCATGCTGGCCTTGGCGGGTTTGGGCTGGTGTGTTTTCGCCATGCGGAAATGTCCGGTGATGCACGCGACCGCCATGAGCAAAGCGGGTCAAGGTTAAAATAGCGCCTTTCTTCCTTTGCGGAGTGCTGCGGCGATGTCCGTCCGAATCAAGATTTGCGGCCT
>JAISRR010000156.1 GCA_031273565.1 Zoogloeaceae bacterium
CCAATGGTCTGGCACTGGTCGAGGTGGAAGACAAATGGGGATACATCAACGAAAAAGGAGAGGAAGTCATCCCGCCGCGTTTTGACGAGGTGAAGGACTTCGCCGCCAATGCTCTGGCAGCGGTCAAGGTGAAGGACAAATGGGGTTACATCAATGAAAAAGGCAAGGAAGTCATCCCGCCGCGTTTTGACGAGGCGGAAGATTTTGCCGCCAATGGTCTGGCACGAGTCAAGGTAAAAGGCAAATACGGTTACATCAATGAAAAAGGAGAGGAAGTCATCTCGCCGCGTTTTGACGAGGCGGAGTCTTTCGCCGCCAATGGTCTGGCAGCGGTCGAGATGAAAGACAAACGGGGTTACATCGAATGGGGTTACATCAATCAAAAAGGCAAGAAAGTCATCCCGCCGCGTTTTGACAAGGCGATGCCCTTTGCCGCCAATGGTCTGGCACGAGTCAAGGTGGAAGACAAATGGGGTTATATCAATGAAAAAGGCAAGGAAATCATCCCGCCACGTTTTGGCATGGCGTGGGACTTCGCTGCCAATGGCTTGGCACAGGTTGTCGTAAAGAGCAACTGGACTTACATCGATAGCAAATGGGGTTACATCAATGAAAAAGGAGAAGAAGTCATCGCGCCGCGTTTTGACGATGCAGGGCTTTTCGCCGCCAATGGTCTGGCACAAGTCAAGGTGAAAGATAAATGGGGGTATATCCGGGCGCGGGCGCTGAGGTGATTGGCGGGGAGTGGCCGGAGGGCAGGGGAGCGGGCGGGGAGGTTGCGGTCAGGAAACAGCTGCACGTCAGGGCAATCGCATGAATTCCTTCATCATAACCGGTTTCAGGCATATGGAGCGAAACCAAAGCGTTGTGCGCGATAAGCGTCAGAAGTGGCGGCGATCAGGCGTCTGACCTTGATGCCGCCCTTGCGGGGGACAGGGTCAGGACGGATGAGATTCAGGGTGATGTGTTTCACACCGCCAGATGATGCGCTGCAAACCTGTGCGTGCCCGCATCTGATCATCCGCGAAGGCGACATCCATGCCCCCGTGCAAACTCTTCTCCACCCGCCAATGGGCACGAATCGCGTGTGTCGCGCGTTCCGCGTCCGGTGACAGACTGGAAATGTAGTAACGATGTTCAAGGCTGGTTTTTCCTTTTAACGTGCGTTCTGACTCAATGACGATAAAGGACTTGAGGTCAGGCCAGCGTTCCGGATGAGGCAGACGTTCCAACTGACGACAGAAAACGACACAATTTCAACTCGTGTGAACAGCCCCTTTGCTAACGCCTCAATTGGAAACGACTATTTCAACGAAACTACGACGATAGCATTCATGCGATTGCCCTGGCTCTCCACCCCGCTTTGGCAGGGTTTTGGTAGGTTTTTGGTAGGGCGCTTTGGTAGGGCGCGCTCTCCGAGCGCGCCGCATGTTAACGAGGGCGCTTTCGGAGAAAGCGCCCTACCTGCTACGTCACGACCTGGTCTGCTGTGCTCTGCCCCTCTCTCCCACAAGGGAAAAAATTTAGCGGCGCTTCGCGCCGGGTGTTATGTTGAAGGCATTCGTGCGATTGCCCTGGGTGAAGAGCAAATACGGCTACATCAATGAAAAAGGAGAGGCAGTCATCCCGCCGCGTTTTGACGATGCGTGGAACTTCGACGCCAATGGTCTGGCATCGGTCAGGGTGGAGGACACATGGGGTTACATCCGGGCGCGGACGGTGAGGTGATTGGCGGGGAGTGGTCGGAGGGTGGAAGCGCGGGCGGGGAGGTTACGGTCAGGAAACGGCGGCGGGTGCTCCTCTGCGGGGCGTGCTACCATGCCGACATTTTTCCGCAGCGGGAGCCGCACCATGAAATTCAACCGTTTTTTTCTCCCGGCCCTGGGCCTGTCGTTTTCGTTTGCCGCCCCAACGCAGGCGGAACCTTCCCCGGAGGGGTTCGAGTGGGTGATCGAGCCGCGTTTTGACGATGTGTTGGATTTCGCAGCCGATGGTCTGGCAGTGGTCAGTGTGAAGGGAAAATACGGTTACATCAATGAAAAAGGAGAAGAAATCATCCCGCCGCGTTTTAACTATGCGTGGGGCTTCGCCGCCAATGGTCTGGCAGTGGTCAAGGTGAAGGGCAAATACGGTTACATCAATAAAAAAAGAGAGGAGGTCATCCCGCCGCGTTTTGACAATGCGGATGACTTCGCTGCCAATGGTCTGGCAAGAATCGCTGTGAAGGACAAATGGGGTTACATCAACGAAAAGGGAGAGGAAGTCATCCCGCCACGTTTTGACGATGCGGAGGATTTTGCCGCCAATGGTCTGGCGCGGGTCGAGGTGGAGGGCAAAAAGGGCTACATCAATGAAAAAGGCAAGGAAGTCATCCCGCTGCGTTTTGACGTTGCGTGGAACTTCGCCGCCAATGGTCTGACAGCGGTCATGGTGGAGGACAAATGGGGCTATATCAATGAAAAAGGAGAAGAAGTCATCCCGCCGCGTTTTGACCATGCGGAGAGCTTCGCCGCCAATGGTCTGGCAGTGGTCATGGTGGAGGACAAATGGGGCTATATCAATGAAAAAGGAGAGGAATTCATCCCGCCGCGTTTTGACTATGCAGGGGGGTTTGACGCCAATGGTCTGGCAGGGGTCAATGTGAAGGGCAAAAAGGGTTACATCAATGAAAAAGGCGAGGAAGTCATCCCGCCGCGTTTTGACGGTGCGTGGTACTTCGATACCAATGGTCTGGCGAAGATCATAATGAAGAAAAAAGTGGGTTACATCAACGAAAAAGGAGAGGAGGTCATCTCGCCGCGTTTTGACGATGCGGAGGATTTCGCCGCCAATGGTTTGGCACGGGTCGAAGTGAAGAACAAATGGGGTTACATCAATGAAAAAGGAGAGGAGGTCATCCCGCCGCGTTTTAACTATGCGTGGGGCTTCGCCGCCAATGGTCTGGCAGTGGTCGAGGTGAAGGGCAAATACGGTTACATCAATGAAAAAGGAGAGGAAGTCATCCCGCTGTGTTTTGACATGGCGTGGGAATTTGCCGCCAATGGTCTGGCAGTGGTCAAGGTGAAGGACAAATGGGGTTACATCCGTGTGTGCAGCGGGAGCCGCGCCATGAAATCCAGCCGTTTTTTGCTTTCCGTATGCCCCACCTCGGGCCTGTCGTTTTCCGCCCCGGCACAGGCGGAACCTTCCCCGGAGGGGTTCGAGTGGGCGATCGAGCCGCGCTTTGACGAGGCGTGGAACTTCGCCGCCAATGGTCTGGCAGGGGTCAAGGTGGAGGGCAAATGGGGCTACATCAATGAAAAAGGAGCGGAAATCATCCCGCCGCGTTTTAACGAGGTGGGGCACTTCGCCGCCAATGGTCTGGCAGTGGTCAAGGTGAAGGACAAATGGGGGTATATCAATGAAAAAGGAGAGGAAGTCATCCCGCCACGTTTTGACATGGTGAAGGACTTCGACACTGATGGTCTGGCAAAGGTGAAGGCAAAGGTGAAGGAGAAGGACAAAGGTCATATCGATAAAAAAGTCAGGATGAAGAGCAAATGGGGCTACATCAATGAAAAAGGAGAGGAAGTCATCCCGCTGCGGTTTGACAAGGTGTGGAGCTTCGCCGCCAATGGTCTGGCAAAGGTCAAGATAAAGGGCAAATGGGGGTATATCAATAAAAAAGGAGAGGAAGTCATCCCGCCGCGTTTTGACCTCCATCTGGGGGACTTCAGCGCCAATGTTCTGGCAGTGGTTGACTTGGGCTTGGGGGGCTACATCAATGAAAAAGGAGAGGAAGTCATCCCGCCGAATTTTGACTATGCGTATGACTTCGCCGCCAATGGTCTGGCACAGATCAAGGTGGAGGACAAATGGGGCTACATCAATGAAAAAGGCGAAGAAGTCATCCCGCCGCGTTTTGACGATGGGTGGGACTTTGCCGCCAATGGTCTGGCGAAGGTCGCGGTGGAGGGCAAATACGGTTACATCAATGAAAAAGGAGAGGAGGTCATCCCCCTGCGTTTTGACATAGTGGTGGACTTCGCCGCCAATGGTCTGGCACGGGTCAAGGTGGAGGACAAATGGGGCTACATCAATGAAAAAGGCGAGGAAGTCATCCCGCCGCGTTTTGACGACGCGGAGGATTTCGAGGCCAATGGTCTGGCAGTGGTCGAGGTGGAGGACAAAAAGGGCTACATCAATGAAAAAGGAGAAGAAGTCATCCCGCCGCGTTTTGACTATACGTGGGGCTTCGAGGCCAATGGTCTGGCAGTGGTCGAGGTGGAGGGCAAATACGGTTACATCAATGAAGAAGGAGAAGAAGTCATCCCGCCGTATTTTGACGATGCGTGCTACTTCGATACCAATGGTCTGGCACCGGTCAGGGTGAAGGACAAATGGGGGTATATCCGCATACCGTCGGCAAGGTGATTGGCCGGGATGGATTGCACGGGGGCAGGAATGCCACTGCCCCCCCCATTACCGGCGCTTCGCGCCGGTAATGGCCGTTCCCTCGCCCACTCGCGGGAGAGGGCGCCCGGAGGGTTGGAATTGTCGCCAATCTCCCAGGGCTACCTCAACGCCATTGCCCGACAACTCAACAATCGACCACGCAAATGCCTTGGATTTGAAGCCCCCGCTGAGGTTTTTGCCCGTGCAATCATCAACCTGAAACTCAGTGTTGCACTTCAGACCTGAAACCGCCATCTTGACTTATGGATCCAGTTCACGCCCCATCCTGATGCGCGTCATGCTAAATTAACAGCTTTGTGTCTCTCATGAAGCCGTCCATGTCTCTTGCACAGCAATTTGCCGCCTACAGCCAGTGGCGACTGGAAGTCATTGGAGCCGTCGAACGTTTTCGCCAGTGGTTGATTGAGCAGGATTTGAGCGACGCGCAGGCGGAACTGCGACTTTCCCGGTTACAGGAGCGCATCCGCGAAGACAAGCTGCGGGTAGCGTTCGTGGCGGAATTTTCGCGCGGCAAATCGGAATTAATCAACAGCGTTTTTTTCGCCAGTTACGGTAACCGTGTTTTGCCTTCCTCGGCGGGGCGCACCACCATGTGTCCGACGGAATTGATGTTCGAACACGGCAAGGCGCCGGCCATCGACCTGCTCCCCATCCTGACCCGCAGCAGTAACACCAGTGTGAGCGAATACAAGCGCCAGCCCGAAAAATGGCAGCATGTGGCGCTGGATACCCAGTCGACGGAAGCAATGCAGGAAGCCTTGCGCCAGGTCAGCGAGGTCGTTCACGTCACGCCGAAACAGGCGCGGGAACTGGGTTTCATCACTGACGAAGCCTCTCCCGAGGCGTTTCGCGTGGGAAATGACGGTCTGGTGGAAATTCCCCGCTGGCGGCATGCCATCATCAATTTCCCGCATCCACTCCTGAAGCAGGGGTTGGTGATTCTGGACACGCCCGGCCTGAACGCCATCGGCACCGAACCGGAATTGACCCTCTCCCTGCTGCCCAACGCGCACGCGGTATTGTTCATTCTGGCGGCCGACACCGGCGTGACGCAATCGGATCTGACCATCTGGCAGGAACACATCGCCAATAACCACGGTAAACGCGGGCGTATTGTCGTCCTGAACAAGATCGACGGCCTTTGGGACGAACTGAAAAGCGAAGCGGAAATCGAGGCGGAAATCGAAGGTCAGGTACGCAGTTGCGCGGAAATCCTCGGCGTCGACACGGCGCATATTTTCCCGGTTTCGGCCCAGAAGGGGCTGGTCGCCAAGGTCAATCAGGACCCGAAACTGCTGGAAAAAAGCCGCCTGACAGAACTCGAAGGGGCGCTCTCCGGCGAGTTGATCCCCGCCAAGCACGATATTGTGCGCGAAGACACGCGCAACGAATTTAATGACATTCACAAGTATGTCAAGGCTCTGCTGGACGCCCGCCGCGCCGGATTGAGTGAACAGCTCGACGAATTGACGGAATTGCGTGGCAAGAACAAGGACGTGGTCGAATACATGATGGGCAAGATCAAAGCCGAAAAGCATGAATTCGACACCGGGCTGCAACACTATCATGCCGTACGCAGCGTATTCACCACGCTGACCAACAAATTGCTCGCCCATCTGGGCGTGGACGCCTTGCGCAATCTCGCGGAAAACAGCCGGAAAAGCATGCTGTCCGCCACATTTTCCAAACAGATTTCAAACAGTATCAGGGGATTTTTTAAAGAGGTGCACGAACGACTGGAAAAATCCGGTCGGGAAACGGAAGAAATCCGCGTCATGATGAATGCGGTCTATAAACGCCTTTCCATCGAACACGGCCTCAAGCTTTCGGTCCCGGCGGGCTTTTCCCTGATCGTCTATGGCAAGGAACTGGATCATCTGCATAACTGGTGCGACACCCACCTGAATACGCCGCTCAAGCTGCTGACCAACGAGAAAAGAAATATCGTGCACAAGTTCTTCGAAGAAGTCGTCATGCAAGTGCAAAAACTCTTCGAACGCGCCAACTGGGATGTGGAAAACTGGCTCAAAATCATCATGGCTCCGATGGACACCCAGGTGCGCGAACACCAATTGCACTTGAAGCGACGTCTGGAAAACATCAAGCGCATCCATCAGGCGACAGACACCCTGGAAGACCGTATCAGCGAGCTTTCCGGGCTAAAACAGGGCATGCAGCGGCAAATCGACGACCTGGAAGAAATTTCTTCGGGCTTGCAGAAATTATTGAACTGAAGCGCGGCGCTTGTTTTTTCTGTGGTTATTCGCCAACGTAGAACCATGTCGGCGTCGGGCCTTGAGCCGGATGTCTGGCGCAGTTAACGCAAAACGCCCCGATGAACCATCGGGGCGTTTTCAAGTCCGAAGCGCTCACGGATTTACTTCTGGCTCAGAATCCAGGTCACCAGACGTTTGGCTTCGTCGTCGGTCACGTTGTTGGGCGCCATGGGCACAGGCCCCCAGACACCACTGCCGCCTTTCTTGATCTTTTCAACCAGCCTGGGAATATCAGCGGTCTTGTACCTGGCGGCGACCTCCCTGTAGGCGGGGCCGACCACTTTTTTGTCAACCTGATGACAACTGAAACAGTTCTTTTGTTTGGCCAGAGCAGACTCGTCAGCCGCCTGAGCCTGAGCCGCCATCATGACACCGGCAGCGACCATCATGGTGATGCAAATTGCTTTCATTTTTGTAGTACTCCGTTATTGGCGTTGAGAACCCGGAAATGTTAATTCAGAAGCACAAATTTGCAAACTTGAAGACTCGTCGAAACGCTTACTTCGCATGCGGGAATAACGATAACCTTCAGTTCCGCCAGCCAAGCAACGCGACGCCGAACCCGACAAACAAAACGCCGAAAAGCAGATTGCGCCCGCGCGCGAGACCTTCCGACTCGAACCACGGCGCGAGACGCGCGGCAAGAGCGGCATAAGCGCCCATAATAAACGTGTCGATCAGGCACATGCTCACGGCGATCACCAGATATTGCCGCGCCAGCGGGCTTGCCATATCAATAAAATGGGGCACCAGCGCCACCTGAAATAAAATGGCCTTGGGATTGGAGAGATTCACCCAGACGCCGCGCCAGACCATGCCTTCAACAGGCCATTCGTGTTTGCCCGTCGGCGAGGCTTCGCGACCCTGTGTGGAAACCGCGCGCAATTGCGCCAGCCCCAGCCAGATGAGGTAGGCCGCCCCGCCCCAGCGCAACGCCAGAAAAGCCCGCCCGGAAGAAACCAGCAACGCACCCACGCCCAGCGCCACCACCAGAAGTTGCAACAGCAGGGCCAGTTGCAGCCCGAACACCATGCGCCAGCCGCCACGCGCCCCCTGCGCCAACCCCGCGTTCATCGCCGCCAGCGCGCCGGGGCCGGGGCTGATGGAAGTCAGCAGATTGGCGAAACAGAAGGTCAGCCAGAGGTGAAATTCCATCCGATATCAGCGGTCAGCTTGTCGTCATTTGCGGCGGCGAAGCCGCCGGCAACCTTTCTGTCATCTGTCCTCTGTCCGCAGTCTTTTGATCTCCCGCACCGCGCCCTGATCGGCGGAGGTGGCGAACAGCGCGTAGGCTTGCAAGGCTTTGGAGACGTTGCGCTGACGATTCAGCGGACGCCATGCGGCTTCGCCTTTCGCCTCCATCGCGGCGCGACGGGCAGCGATGGAGGCGTCAGGAATCGCCAGATGAATGCTGCGGGCGGGGATGTCGATCTCGATTTTATCGCCCTCCTCCACCAGCCCGATCGCGCCGCCGTTGGCGGCTTCGGGCGAAACGTGACCGATGGAGAGGCCGGAAGTGCCGCCGGAAAAGCGTCCGTCCGTCAGGAGTGCGCAGGCTTTGCCCAGGCCTTTCGATTTCAGGTAACTCGTGGGATAGAGCATTTCCTGCATCCCCGGCCCCCCTTGCGGGCCTTCGTAGCGAATCACCACGATGTCGCCCGCCGCCACGCGACCATTCAAAATGCCTTCCACCGCGTCTTCCTGACTTTCAAACACTCTGGCGATGCCGGTGAATTTGAGAATGGCGTCATCCACGCCCGCCGTTTTCACGATGCAGCCTTTTTCGGCGATATTGCCGTAGAGCACCGCCAGCCCGCCATCCTGGGAATAAGCGTTGGCCTGATTGCGGATGCAGCCGTGCGTGCGGTCAATATCAAGCTCCGGCCAGCGCGCCGACTGCGAAAAGGCTTTCGTGCTCGGCACGCCGCCGGGCGCAGCCCGGTAAAATTCGAGGATGTCAAGCTGGGCGGTCGTGACCACATCGTAGTCATCAATGGCTTCGCCCAGCGTCTTCGTGTGCACGGTACCCGTCTCGCGATGAATCAGACCGACGCGCGACAGTTCAGCCAGAATGCCCATGACGCCGCCCGCCCGGTGCACATCTTCGACATGGTATTTGTCGGTGGAAGGCGCGACCTTGCTCAGACAGGGCACCTTG
Organism: Zoogloeaceae bacterium; assembly: GCA_031273565.1. Taxonomy (GTDB): domain Bacteria; phylum Pseudomonadota; class Gammaproteobacteria; order Burkholderiales; family Rhodocyclaceae; genus Azovibrio. Next base: position 8,890 of record JAISRR010000156.1, read on the forward strand.
CGCGACAGGCGGTCGATATCCGCCATCGTAAAATCAACGCCCGCCTCATGAGCGACGGCAAGCAGATGCAGCACGGTGTTGGTCGAACCGCCCATCGCCACGTCGAGGCTCATGGCGTTTTCAAAAGCGGCCTTGCTGGCGATGGCGCGCGGCAGAACGCTCGCATCATCGCCTTCGTAATAACGCCTGCACAAATCGACGATCAGATGACCGGCGCGCTGAAAGAGTTTTTCCCGGTCGGTGTGCGTGGCGACCAATGTTCCATTGCCGGGCAGCGAAAGCCCCAGGGCTTCGGTCAGACAATTCATGGAATTGGCGGTAAACATGCCGGAGCAGGAACCGCAGGTCGGGCAGGCCGAACGTTCGACGACGTTCAAATCGTCATCGGAAACCGCGTCGTCCGCCGCCTGAATCATGGCGTCGATCAGGTCAAGCTTCACGACCTTGCCGTTGCGTGTGCCAAACTTGCCTGCTTCCATCGGCCCGCCGGACACAAACACTGCGGGAATATTCAGACGCATGGCCGCCATCAACATGCCCGGCGTAATTTTGTCGCAGTTGGAAATGCACACCAGCGCGTCGGCGCAATGGGCGTTCGCCATGTATTCGACCGAATCGGCGATCAGGTCGCGCGAAGGCAGGGAATACAGCATACCGCCGTGCCCCATGGCTATGCCGTCATCGATGGCGATGGTGTTGAATTCCCTGGCGACGCCGCCCGCCGCCTCGATTTCGCGCGCCACCAGTTGCCCCAGGTCTTTCAGGTGCACATGCCCCGGCACGAACTGGGTAAAGGAATTGACCACGGCGATGATGGGTTTGCCAAAATCCCCGTCCTGCATGCCGGTCGCCCGCCACAAGGCGCGCGCACCGGCCATGTTGCGACCGTGGGTAGAAGCGTGGGAACGATACTGGGGCATGTGAAATTCTCCGTTGGGCCAATCTGAAGTCAGTGATTGTAAAGGCAGGGCGCGGCTTCTGCCATGCCAGAACGTAATCGGAACCTTTATCTGAAGCGCCCCGGCGAAAATCCTGCCCTCTTCAGCAATCTCCCCACCACGTCAGCCATTCGCCGGACAAGGCATCCTGCCCCTGTCTTGATCCCCTGCCCTGGCGGCTTTGGTACAATCAGGCCCGGTTACATTCCACCTTGAATCCTGGCAGTCCGATAATTTTCTGTTACTTTTCTCCATTCCCCATGTTGCGCTTCGCTGCGCCCAACCCACCCTGCAATCTGATCCCTGATCCCCCATGAACCCCCTTCTAAATCCCGACCCGCTGCCCGCTTTTGATCGCATTCTCCCCGAACATGTCGCCCCCGCTATCACGCAATTGCTTGCCGAAGGGCGGGCGTTGATTCAACGGTTGACCGCGCCGGAAACGCCCGCGACCTGGGCTGCGTTTGCCGCGCCCTTGAGCGAAGGGCTGGAACGACTTTCCTGGGCCTGGGGCGTGGTCGGGCATCTGCATTCCGTTCAGGATATTCCCGTCTGGCGCAACGCCTATAACGCCCTGTTGCCGGAGGTATCCCGCTTTTACAGCGAGATGGGGCAGAATCTGGCGCTGTTTGAAAAGTACAAGGCATTGCGCACCGCATCCGGGTTTGCCCGACTCAATCCGGCGCAGCGGCGAATTGTCGATAACGAAATCCGTGATTTTCGTCTCTCCGGCGCGGAATTGCCGGAAGCCGACAAGCCGCGATTTGCCGCCATCATGGAGGAACTCTCCAGCCTCGCCGCAAAATTCGCGGAAAACCTGCTGGACGCCACCAACGCTTTCGCCGAAATCGTCCATGACGAAAAGGCGCTTTCCGGTCTGCCGCCGGAAGCCATCGCCGCCGCGCGTGAAGCGGCGGAAACGGCGGGCGAACAGGGCTGGAAATTCACCCTGCACGCGCCTTCTTTCCTGCCCGTGCTGCAATACGCCGACAATCGGGAATTGCGCCGCCGCCTGTATCGCGCCCATGCGACGCGGGCATCGGAATTTTCCGATTCAGGCAGCAAGCCGGAATGGGATAACACGCCGCTCATGACCCGCATCCTGAAACTTCGGGCGGAAGAAGCGCAGTTGTTGGGTTATCGCAATTTTGCGGAAGTTTCGCTCGCCCCCAAGATGGCGCAATCGTCGGCGGAAGTGCTCGCCTTCCTGCGTGACATGGTCGCCCGCGCCAAACCTTTCGCCGAACGGGACGTGCAGGAATTGCGCGCCTTCGCCGCCGAAAAACTGGGGCTGGCCGACCTGCAACCCTGGGATGTGTCCTACGCCTCGGAAAAACTGTTGCAGGAACGCTACGCTTTTTCCGAACAGGAAGTCCGCCCCTATTTCAGCGAGCCGAAGGTGGTGGCCGGACTGTTTCATGTGGTCGAGCATCTGTACGGCATCGCCATCAAGCCGGATACCGCTCCGATCTGGCATGACAGCGTGCGCTTTTATCGCATCGAAAACGCGGCAGGTGAACTCATCGGCCAGTTTTACATGGATCTGTATGCCCGCGAAACGAAGCGCGGCGGCGCGTGGATGGATTCCGCCGTCAGTCGTTACAGGAAAAGCGATGGCGCGCTGCAAACGCCTGTGGCTTATCTGGTGTGCAATTTTTCGAAACCTCTGGGCGGTAAACCCGCCACGTTTACGCATGATGAAGTGCAAACCCTGTTCCATGAGACGGGACACGGCTTTCATCATCTTCTGACGCGCATGGAAGAATTGGGCGTTTCCGGCATCAACGGCGTGGAATGGGACGCCGTGGAATTGCCCTCGCAATTCATGGAAAACTTTTGCTGGGAATGGGATGTTCTGAAAAAGATGACCGCCCACGTCGACACCGGTGAACCCTTGCCACGTGCGCTGTTCGACAAGATGCGGGCAGCGAAGAATTTTCAGAGCGGCATGATGAGCGTGCGCCAGATTGAGTTCGCGCTCTTCGACATGCTACTGTACAGCGATTTCGACCCGGAAAAAGACGCCATCCAGGGCCTGCTCGCCAGCGTGCGCGCGGAAGTCGCCGTGCTCTTTCCTCCCGAATGGCAGCGTTTTCCCAACAGTTTTTCGCACATTTTCGGCGGCGGTTACGCGGCGGGCTATTACAGCTACAAATGGGCGGAAGTGCTTTCCGCCGACGCCTACGCCGCCTTTGAAGAAAGCGGCGACCCGCTGGACGCCGCCACGGGCAAACGCTTTCTCGACGAGATTCTGACGCAGGGTGGTGTCCGCCCGGCGCTGGAATCTTTCAAAGCCTTCCGTGGACGCGCGCCAAAGCCTGATGCATTATTACGTCACAGTGGTATGATTACCAGATAGCTTTTTGGAGAGCCAAGCATGAACCATCTTAGTCTGCACCACCTCTTCCTCGCCCTTTTCTGCATGACGACAGGCCTTGTCGCCAGCGCCCAGACCTATCGCTGGACGGATCCGGTGACGGGTCAAACCATGTACTCCGACAGCGCGCCTCCGGGCAATGCCAAGAATGTAGTGCGCATCAGCGTGGCGGGCACGACCATGAGTGACCATTCCGACCTGCCTTACGCCACCCGCGTCGCCGCAGAGAAATATCCGGTTGTGCTTTACACCTCGGAGTCCTGTGAAAGCTGCACGCTCGCGCGCAATCTGCTCAACCAGCGCAAGGTGCCTTTCGTCGAAAAGTCCCTGCAAACCGATGAAGACAAGACTGAACTCTCCAAACTGGTGGGGGATGCCTTTGTGCCCAGCGTTACCGTCGGACGGCAGAAAGTGCGTGGCTTCAATGCCGCCGCCTACGACAGCGCCCTGGATGTAGCCGGCTATCCCAAGACTGAAAGCGCAGCCCCCGCCGCCGCTCAATGAAGCTGGCCTCCTGGAACCTGAACAGCCTCAAAGTCCGCCTTCCCCACCTGCTGGATTGGCTCACCCGCCAGCAGGTGGATGTCATCTGTCTTCAGGAAACCAAGCTCGAAGACCCCCATTTTCCCCGCGCCGAACTGGAATCCGCCGGTTATCGGGTCGCTTTCAGCGGCCAAAAAACCTATAACGGCGTGGCAATCGCCGCTCGCGGCGAGTTGAGCGACGTTCAGATTGGCAATCCGCACTTCCCCGATCCGCAGAAACGTCTGATTGCCGCCACAGTGGGCGATGTGCGGGTTATTTCCGCCTATTTTCCCAACGGCCAGTCCGTGGGCTGCGACAAATACGCCTACAAGCTGGAATGGCTCTCCGCGCTCAACACATGGCTGGCCGAAGAACTGGCGCGACACGGGCGACTGGCCTTGTGCGGCGATTTCAACATCGCCCCGACAGACGCCGATGTGCACAACCCGGCGGCGTGGGCGGGGCAAATCCTCTGCTCCGACGCCGAACGCGCCGCCTTCCACGCTTTGCTGAATCTGGGTCTGTCCGACAGTTTCCGGCTGTTCCCGCAGGCGGAAAAAAGTTTTTCATGGTGGGATTACCGCATGCTGGGCTTCCAAAAAAATCAGGGACTGCGCATTGACCACATCCTGCTCTCCGCGCCCCTGGCGGCGTGTTGTGTCGCTGCGGGCATCGACCGCGCCCCGCGCAAGCTGGAACGCCCTTCCGACCACGCGCCAGTGTGGACGGATATACAATACCCATAAAGCGCGTCTTGCCAGCACAAGACCGCATTTTCCGGGGACGACACCATGAACAGCCATTCCGATCGCCACACCCTCGTGTTTTATCTGCAAGGATTTCCGGCGCTGGAAGCCGCGATGGGCGTCGAAGTCACCCAAAGCACCCTGGATGGCATACAGACGGGTATTCCCCCGCTGGTCGCCGCCGTGTTGCGGGACGAAACCGCCCTGCCTCCGCTCACCAATCTGCCGCGCGGCTTGTGGGCCATCCGCTACCAAAGCCCGGCGCGCGCCGACGACGCGCAGGCGGAGAAGCAGGAAGCCATCTACATGGCCGCCACCCAATTGGGCATGGAACTGGCGAAAGCAGTCTTTGGCGGCGCGACCGCCCGCTTTGCCCGTTTCGCCATCCGCCTGTTGTCCGGTCACCCCGAAACCGGCGAATTGCTTGCCCTCGTGGAAAAAACGCCGCCGCCGGAAGACCTGCTTGCCGAACACGCCCTGAAAGCCGTCCTGGAAAACGGGAGCCTGCGCACTTTCCTGCAGCCCATCGTCAGCTTTCCCGATGCGCATGTGCTGGGTTACGAAGCCCTGTCGCGAGGACCGGAAGGCAGTCCCGTCGAACGCGCCGACCAGCTCTTCGGCGTCGCCGCGCGCATGGGGCTTTCCCGCGAACTGGAAATCGCCTGCGCCTGGCAAGCCCTGAAACACGCGGATGACCTGCCCGCGCATCAATGGCTGTCGATCAATCTTTCTTCCTTGAGCCTCGGGGATGAACAATTGCGTTGCGCGCTGGCGCGTCCCGACATCATCGTGGAAATCACCGAACACCTGCCGCTGAACGACGCCTGTTCCCTCCTGCCCTTGATCGCCGGATTACGCGCCAGCGGCACGCGTCTGGCGCTGGACGATACCGGCTGTGGCTTCGCCGATCTGCAAGCCATCGAAGTGCTGCGTCCGGATTTCATCAAGCTGTGCATCACCATCATCAGGAGCATAGAGCGCAGCCCGGAACAAGTGTTGGGCAGCCTTGCCAGCACCATCGACCACCTGCGCCAGCTCGGTGTCGGCGTTCTCGCGGAAGGCGTGGAAACCGAACGCGAAGCTCGGCTGTTATCCAGTCTCACCATCGACTACGCGCAAGGCTGGCTGTACGGAAAGCCGTTTCCGGCAGAGGAGATCGGCAAACAATAAGCGGCTCCGCCGCCGCAGCGTTGTGGCGGCGAAAGGTAGATACTGTTATCCCCGTCAAGCGCCATGGAGGGTGGGGTCAAATGGTTTTCGGGATTTGAGGACACCGAAGGCGACATGGATGAGTTTTCTCATCATGGCGCCGATGATCA
>JAISRR010000133.1 GCA_031273565.1 Zoogloeaceae bacterium
CAGAAGCAGGGATCAGAGGTCAGGGATCAGGGATCAACGGCGGGCACGGGGAGCCGTGCCTCTACTGGAACAGGGAGATTGTCATGAAAATCAAACAGAACGCGGCGCAGCGGCGGGTGGGGAAGCTGCTGGCGGTGGCGCATATCCTGAAAAAGCAGATGGAGATGGATGACGACGAGTGGAGGGCCATGTTGCATGGCCTCATCGGGGTTGAGACGCTTTCGGGTCTGGCGGGGCCGTTGCTTGAGGCGGTGGTTTCGCACTTGCGGAAACTCTCTGGCAGCGCGGAAAACCCGTGGGCATTTGTGTTCAATGAACCGGAATGGAAGCAGCCGGTGTTGAAGAAAATTTATCGTCTGTGTCAGGAGATTGCCCGGTTGCAAGGGTCGCCGGTGCAGCCGCAATACGCCGCCGGGGTTATCGCGCAGATGCGGGCGCTGCGGGGGATGGAGGGGGTTTGCTCGCATATCCGCATGTGCGACGCGGAGGAGTTAAGGGCGCTTTCCGCCGCGCTGGCGGTACATGTTGCCCGGCTGAAAAAGCGGGCGAAAAAGGGAATGACAAATGAGGTGACGCAATGAACCAAACCAGACACAACCCTTCGCGCGCGCCGCGTCCTACCGTTCTGCCGCGCCGCAAAAAAACAGGCGACGTCCTGTTGTCGCCTGTTGCGGCGCGAGTGATCTGCGATCTGGCGGAGGCGATGATCGGCGACGGGTTGCGCCTCGGCGCGCTGGAAGCGGGGAAGGACGAGGTTGCCGCCGCCATCTGCGCGGTGATGACGCCCCGCCAACACGCACTGATCGGGCTGTTTAACCGGCGCACGGAGGCGGAGGTGGCGAAGTGGAAGGCGCTCTGTGAGGAGTTCAAATTATGAGACTTGACGCCGTTTTGCTCGTTTTGCTGCTCGCCGTGTGCGCCAGCTTCATCTGGCTGGATATGCGTGGCATCAGCCTCGCCAGTATCGCCCGCCGGGCGATGCTTGCACGGCGGGTGCGTAAAAACCTTGGCCTCTCCTGGCGGGCCGCCTGGGCGATTACAGGAGGTCGGAAATGTTGATGCAATCGACAGGCATGCCCCTCCTCCCGGAGGGGGGGCGACAACCCCGTAGAGCACCCCCGTCAGATCGTGTGCTCGTGGCGTCCCGACCACGGCTTCCCCGCCCCCTTTTCGCTGGTGCGCGAATTGGCTCTGCTTTCCGGGGCCATTCAAAACCAGCCCGCCCGGCGCGACCCCGCCCGGCGCGACCCTGCGCGGCAGGAATACACCCCCCGGTTGTCTTATGGCCTGACGGCTCAGGTGTTTGCCCTGCTCGGCGTGGGACAGGAAAACGCCCGCTCCGTGTCGGAGATGATGCCACTCATCAAGAGCGCCTCGCGGCGAAGGCTTGCCATTGTGCTCTCCGGGATGTGTGAGACAGGCCGCATCGGGCGCTGCGGCGAAAAAAGGCACTTTCGTTATTTCAAATTTTTATAGATGGAGGGAACACAATGACAACAAAAAATACCCGAACCAAAACGACGGCGACCGCCTGGGTGCCGCAATCGCAGGCGGAAGTATCCGGGGCGGTGCTGGAGATCGGCGAGCATCTGGTGCGAGGCGAATCGGCGGGCATTGTTTGCCGCCCTGCTGGCGCTTGCCGGGTTGCTGATTTTCTGGGAGTGACGCCATGAAACTTGCGGAATTGTCGAATCTGATCGGCGAGGCGGCGGCGGCGGCGCTGTTTGCCGAGCGATCAGGTGAAGCCTTTAAGGTGCCCTGGTCGGCGGCGCGGGATTGTGCGTTTCGGCGGGAAACGCTGGCATTGGTGGGGGAATCCGCCTATGGGCTGTTGGTGAGTTTCTTCGGCGGGCAATGGCTGTATCTAGAGAACGCCAGCAAGGCGCAGCGCGCGGATAAAGTCCGGGCGCTGGTGCGGGCGAAGATCGACGCCTGCGGGGGGACGCAGAGTTATGCACGGGTGTATGCCGCCGTCGGTCGGGAAGTCGGGCTGACGGCGCGGTGGGTGAAGGCGATTTATAACCAGGCGGACGCGCCTTTGTCGGTATCAGAAGCGGCGGCGAGTTATCCGCAGTTATGGAACGAATGATTTGTCAGGGATCAGGGGGTCAGGGATCAGATGTCAGGGATCAGCTATCAAAACCGAAACGCCCTGCAAACCTGCGCGGCCATCCTGCCGTTGATCCCTGATCCCTGATACCTGAACCCCTGAAAAAACCCCGCAATGCGGGGTTTTTTTTCCCCTTCCGATTACGCGCGTGCGTGGAAAAATGCCTGAATTGTATTTATCGGGCAGCTTCTAATGGACGATTATCGGATTCCGGTGGCGGCGCTGGCGCTGACCCTTTCAGGGTTTGCCGCCTATGTGGGCTACGAAGGGTATTTTCCTGTTGCCAAGCCGCCGGTGGCAGGTGACGTGGCGACTTATGGCTTTGGCACGACTACGGGCGCGGATGGCAAGCCGTTAAAGGGCGGTGAAAAGATTACGCCGCCCGCCGCCGTTCAGCTGGCGGTGCGCGACGTGGAAGCGCATTCCGAACGCCTAAAAGGCTGTTTGGAAGGGGTCAGCCTGACGCAGAACGAGTTTGACGCCTATTTATCGCTGGCGCTGAACGTGGGGACGGCGAATGTGTGTAAATCGTCGATTCCTGCCAAATTGAAGCGCGGCGATTACGCGGCGGCATGTAAAACCATTCTTGATTTTAAGAAGGCGCAGGGGCGGGATTGCTCGCTTGCCGCCAATAAAAGCTTTTGCGGCGGGATATGGATACGTCGGCAAGGGGAATTGAAGCTGTGTTTAGGAGAGCAACCATGAACAGGAAAGCCGTGGTAAAAAACGTGGGCGAGCTGCTACTCTGGATTTTGAAGGCGCTTTTCTGCCTGCCCTTTATTATGCTTTGGGAAGGCGGCAAGGCGGGATGGTGGCTTCTTCGGGATGAAGGATTGCCCGCTTTGCGCGTGATTCTCCATAACCTGAAACTGCACTGGCAGGAAGTGCCAAAAGTGGATGAGGAATGATAATGGAAAGCATCGTGCCGATTATTGTTATTCAGTTTATTCATTTTGGCATTACCTTGTGGCAGGTATTGTTGCGCAAGGGCGAGCACACGAAAGAAAGGCTGGAGCGTATCGAAAAGGAAATTATGCGGCTGGATAACCTCGCCGTTAAAAAGGACGGGCTGGATCAGAAACTGGAAGGCGTGTATAGCCGCGTGAATAACGTGGATAACCGGCTGGGCAGAGTGGAAGCGCAATTGACCAGCATTGATGCCAGTTTGCGCAATCTGCTTTCCGTGATCATTGAAAAGGGGATGGAAAAAAATGATTGATGACGAAGTGACGCAACGGCGGCGCAAGTCGATACTCGCCGTGCTGTATTTTGCCCCGGCGCAAACCTTGAATGTTTATTCCTTGCGCGATGAACTTGAAAAACGACATGGCATGGTGGTGTCGGTGGACAAGATACGCGCCGACCTTTTGTTTTTGAAAGAGGTCGAGTATGTGGTGCTGGAAAAGGATATTGCCTGTTTAACGCTGACCGGCATGGATGTCGTGACCGGTCGCCGGGAGTCTTTGTAATGGCGCGCGCGTTCGGTTCTAAAAACTTCGATGATGGCGTGATCGCCAAGGTGCGCGGCGCGGTGGTGTTCGACGGGCTTTCCGTGGGCGCTGCAGCGGCGCGGCATGGCGTATCGGAGCATACCGTCAGGCAATGGAAGTACAAGGCGCGCGACGCGGGCGACGATTGGGACAAGGCGCGGGCGGCGCAGTATCTGGCAGGCGGGTCGCTGGATGACGTGCTCCGCCAACAGATTGCCGCCACCTTGCAGGCGACCGCCGTAACCCTTGACCTCGTACAGGCGGATGGCGAATTGCCGCCCGCTGACAAGGCGCGGATTCTGGCCTCGCTGATTGATGGCAATAGCAAATGCGTGGCGATGCATGAAAAGCTGATGAATCGCAAGATGAATAAAGCAGAACTCATTGCCGCCTTGAAAGGTTTTACCGATTTTTGCATCGAAACCAAACCGGCGCTGGCGGGGGAAATGGTCAGTTTGCTGGAAGGGTTTGGGGCGCGATTGTAATCAGGTATCAGATGTCAGGAATCAGGTATCAACGGCAGGAAGGCCGCGCAAGTTTGCAAGGTCGCTCCGGTTTTGATCCCTGATCCCTGATCCCTGATCCCTGATCCCTGAAACCGGAGCGACCTTGCATGAATATTAACGATGAACTGCCGCCCCCTCCTACGCCGCAGCAGGCGCGGGCGTTGATCCAGTTGGCGCTCGACCATTGCGAGGAATTGTCGGAAACGGCGATTCTGTTGGGGGCGTCGATCCGCGCCAGCAAGTTGTATCTGGAGCGGGCATTGGCTGGCATTGATGTATTGCTGGAGGAGGATGATGAGTAACATTTTTCTGCATGAAGAAGACGAAGACATCACGCTGATGCTTGACCCCGACCTGCACTGGCTGGATGAATTCACGTGGGTACAGACGGAACAGGCGCTGGCGCGGAGCTTGACGGGGTTGTTGGTGGTGGAGGCGCAGGCGCGGCTCTATGGGCGGGAAATTACGCTTTCATCTCCGGACGCGACGGCGGGCTGGTTTGCCCGCGCCGACCTGCAACGGCTGCACGCCTGGGAGGCTTCTGATCGCGTGCTGACGTTGTCGATTCGGGGGCAGGTTTTCGCGGTGAAATTCAATCGGGCGGCGCAGCCCATTGAAATGACGCCGGTACTGTTTATGTCGGACGCGCAGCCTTCGGACGCGGGGAACTGGTTTACGGGGGCTGTCCGCTTCATTACCGTTTAAAGAGCGGCGGAAGGATGTTGAAATGGCACTAAACCGCGCTGAAAAGCTAGACCTTGCCGCCTTCGTGGCGACCTTGCGCGCCCGGATCGAGGCGGAATGCGTGGGCTTGCCGGGCAAACCCGCCGACATTGCCGCACGGCGGGCGCGGGCGATGGAGGATTACGGGTATTTCGTGGCCACCTACTTCCCGCATTACATCCGCAGCCCGGCGCGTAGCCAGTTGCATGATTACCTGTTCACGCGCCTGCCCGAACTCATTCTCAGCGGCAAGTCAGAGGCGGACGCCATTGCCGCGCCGCGTGGCGAAGCCAAGTCTACGTTGGTGTCGCAACTCTTCGCCTTATGGTGCCTCTTGACCGGGAAGAAGAAGTTTATCGTGATTGTCATGGACAGCATCGACCAGGCCTATCCAATGCTGGAAGCCATTAAAGCCGAACTGGAATTCAACGCCCGGCTGGCGATGGATTTTCCAGACGGCGCGGGGCAAGGGCGGGCATGGCAAGCGGCGACCATCGTGACCAAAAACAACGCCAAGGTGCAGGTGGCGGGGTCGGGCAAGAAGTTACGCGGGCTTCGGCATGGGCCATTCCGCCCTGACCTCGCCATCCTTGACGATATTGAGAACGACGAACAGGTACGCTCGCCTGAACAGCGCGACAAGCTGCAAAGCTGGCTATCCAAAACCATCATGCCCTTGGGCGGCGCGGGCGAAAAATACGACGTGGTGTATATCGGCACGATTCTGCACTACGACAGCGTGCTGGCGCGGACGTTAAACAATCCCATGTGGCGGGCGCGGCGCTTCAAGGCGCTGTTGCAATGGCCTGACGACATGCGCTTGTGGGAGACGTGGGAGGAAACGCTCAGGAATGACGGCGAAGCGGTGGCGGACGCCTTTTATCAGGCGAACGCGGCAAATATGGATGCCGGTTCTCAGGTTTCATGGGCGGCGCGCCCACTCATCACGCTCATGAAAATCCGGGCGCGGGAAGGGCACGCTTCGTTTGATTCCGAATATCAGAATGACCCGGTATCCGGAGACAACGCGCCCTTTGCCGACGTGATGGTCTGGTGGAACGCCCTGCCGGAAGGCTTGCGCTACTTTGGCGCGTGCGATCCATCGCTGGGCAAGAGCGGCGCGGCGCGTGACCCCTCCGCCCTGCTGGTCGGCGGTCTTGACCCGCAAACCGGGATGCTTTACGTGGTAGAAGCGGCGATAAAGAAACGCCTGCCGGACGCCATCATTGAGGACGTTATCGCCTTGCAACAGCGTTATCACTGTCTGGTATGGGCGGTGGAGGCGGTGCAGTTTCAGGAGTTTTTGCGCACGGAACTCATCAAGCGCAGCGCGGCGAGGGGGATGCCCGTACCGGCGCGGGCGGTAAAACCGCACGCCGACAAGATGCTCAGGATTGAAACCTTGCAACCGCACATGAAGAACGGGCTGATTCGGCTGCATCCCTCGCAAACCACGCTGATCGAGCAGTTGCGGCATTTCCCGAAAGCCGCCCACGACGACGGCCCGGACGCCCTGCATATGCTGTGGGCGCTGGCGACAACCAGCGGCGCGGGCGTGGCGGCGAGTTATACGCCGGTACGGTCGAGGGGGCGCGGGCGGTTCGATTACTGAAGTGGCGGGTGGTTACCAAAGCCCGTGGCATTATACGGTGATGGAAACTACCCCCCCATTTGGGGAACTATTAACCCAAAACCCAAACCTGC
>JAISRR010000210.1 GCA_031273565.1 Zoogloeaceae bacterium
GCAGATGTTCCTCGTCAGCGAAGACCTGAGCGCCATGCCAGAACAGGAACTTGACATGTTGATAGAATACTTCGCCAGGGTATGGAAGGAAAAAGCGCCAAAGAAAAAATTGCGCGCCACGCAAACCTTTCTGGTGTATGAATTTTCGATGGTTGGCGTCGGCGGCGGGCGCGTCGCGCTGCCCATGAGAAAAATCACCACGCCATAACCCGACCGGAAAAATGAGTGATTGACATCAGCCCTTGATGCAGGCGTGCTTGTCCTCCTGGTGTTTGCCAATTCCAATTTGTCTCAATTCAATCACTCGATAGGGGCAACCCGCCGCGTCGAGTATTTTCATCAAATCCTCCGGCGAGAGTATCACCGTCGTCGTGTTGTCGTTCGGGTGAATGCCGAACCGCTCGCACGCAAAAATCTCGCGGTCAATCAGAATCTCCACGTCTGTCCCTGGCGCGTCGATTACGTTCAGCGGCGACACGGAACCCGGACGGATATGGAGCTTATCCCATAACTCGTTTTCATTGCCAAAGCTGAACCGTGTTTCACCAATGTGGCTTGCTAATGCCGCAAGGTCAGCCCGTTTCATTATCGGGAGCGAGTAGAGATAATAGCGGCTCTTGTCCTTGTTCCGCAGGAACAGATTTTTGAAAATCGTCGCGTTTATGTCCTGCTCGTGCAGTTCGTTATCCGCCGCAGAAAACATGGCCGGATGTTCGACAACCCCGTATGCTATCCCAAGCTTATTGAGAAGCGCGTAGACCCGCTCTCGGCGGTTCGGAGCCAACGTATTGTCCATATTGTTATTTCGCCGCCTTTCCCGGCGCGTCGTCGCACATTTCAGGGATCGCGCCCCCACGATTGCCCACAGGTATCGACTGGATACCATACCATATGGTGAATAGCGGCGGACATATTTGTCAAACGCCTGACTGAAGCCGGATGGCGAATAAAAGCGACATTGGCTGTTTGCAAGAAAAAATCATAAGCCGGATTTCCCTCATGCTGCTATACTTCCGCCTTTGTCGGCTCTCCCCAAAAACCACCATGCATCGCCTGACTGCGCTTTTGTTCTGCCTCGCCCTGTCCGTTTTTTCAGGGTTCAGCGCCTCCGCCCATGCCACCGAGGATGGCTTTCGTTCGCCGGATGAACTCATGTTCTGGATTGAAAACTATGCCGGACATCCCGAACCGGAGCGCATTCCCGCCGCTTTTCGCAGTATCCAGAGCACCGCGCTCGTCCGCATCAGCTCCGATTTCGTTGTCATTCTGGGGGGGTTTTTTGCCGCAGCGTTTCAGCGTCATCCCGAACGGGTCGATGCCTGGGTCGCGGCAATGGAACGCGACCTGAACGCCGACAGCGCGCCCGTGTTCCTGCAAACCCTGCTGCTCGCCGGTTTGCCGGAAGTGGCAAAGCGCGTGGGGCTGCGTCAGCCGGAGCGTTTCCAGAACACCGCCGCCACCGCCAATCTGCTCAAATCTTTTGCGGAACTCACGCCGGAAGATGGCGAGGACGCTATCCTGGCATGGTGGGGCGCTTTTTTCATCGACAACGATGCCGCGCCGGTCGAGCGCATTATCGGCGCGCTGCATGGCTTTCCAGGGGACAAAACCTTGTCGCGGCGAAAAGCCGCCACTCTGCGCATGGCTTTTCGGTCGCTTGCGAACTTCGCGCCAAAATCTCCCCGCATCCGGGCGATTTGCGAAAACGCCCTGCGCGAAACCGATGATCCGCAAATTGCCGAAGGCTTGCGTAAGGTGTTGGAGAATCTGCCGGAAAATACGGTGACGCCCGTTCCCTGAAACGCCTGTAAAATCGACGCTCCACAACTCGCGGCAACACCATGAACCCCGCACTGTCGTTTGAACTCTTCCCCCCCCAAACGCCCGAAGGCGCGACCCGACTCCAGAGCGAATGTGACCGGCTCGCGGCGCTGGAACCTGCGTTTTTTTCTGTGACCTACGGCGCGGGCGGTTCGACCCGCGAGCGCACTTTTTCCGTGGTGAAGGACATCGCCGCCGCAAATCGTCCGGTCGCGCCGCACCTTTCCTGCGTCGGTTTTACCCGCGCGGGGATACGGGAGATTCTGAACGAATATCGGGCGGCGGATATCCGGCGCATCGTCGCCCTGCGCGGCGACCTGCCTTCCGGCATGGTCGACGCGGGCGAACTGCGTTATGCCAACGAACTGGTGGACTTCATCCGCGCCGAAACCGGCGACGCGTTCCACATCGACGTGGCCGCCTACCCGGAATGGCATCCGCAGGCGAAAAGCCCCAAAGATGATTTGCAGAATTTCGCGCGCAAGGTGAAAGCCGGGGCCAACAGCGCCATCACCCAGTATTTTTACAACGCCGACGCGTATTTTCATTTTGTGGATGAGGCGCGCGCGCTGGGCGTGGATGTTCCCATCGTGCCCGGCGTCATGCCGATTGTCAGCTTTTCCAGACTGGCGCGTTTTTCCGATGCCTGCGGCGCGGACATCCCGCGCTGGATGCGCAAAAAATTCGAGAGCTACGGCGACGATACGGATTCCATTCGCGCCTTCGGCCTCGACGTGCTCACGGAACTTTGCGAACGCCTTTTACAAGGCGGCGCGCCGGGCCTGCATTTTTACAGCATGAATCAGGCGACGCTGACGGAAACCATTATCGGAAGACTGAAGACAGAGGACAGGGGACAGTAGTTTTGCCGGCGCTACGCGCCGCATTACGACTGTCCTCCGTCTTCAGTCCTCTGTCTTCTGAACCCCGCTGCGCAGCCGTTGCTCGGCGGCGGCAAGGCTGGCGGGCACGCCCAGGAGCACGATGACATCGCCCGCCTTGACCTGCGCCGCAGGCGTCGGTTGCACGCTCTTGATGCCCCGACGCTGGATGGCGCGGACTTCGCAGCCCAGTTCTTCCATGTTCAGTTCTTCCAGCGAACGACCGATGCTGACAGAGCCGGGGCCAATCCAGACCGAGTAGAGCCGGGGTTGCAGGTCGGTTTCGCCGTATTCGACGGGGCTGTAGAAGAAGCCGCGCAAAAGCTGGTAACGCTCGCTGCGGGTTTCGCGCACGCGGCGCAATACCCGGTTCATGGGCAAGCCCATCAGCACCAGCGCATGCGAGGCAAGCATCAGGCTGGCTTCCAGCGATTCCGACACGACTTCGGTCGCGCCCGCCTTGGAGAGACGTTCAAATTCGCGCTCATCCGCAGAGCGCGCCACCACGGGCAATTCAGGGCGGCTGTTGCGCACGTGGGTCAGAATTTTTTCGGCGCTGCGCGGGTCGTTCATCGAGATGATAATGACGCTGGCGCGTTGCAGCCCCGCCGCCATCAGCGATTCGCGCCGGGTGGCGTCGGCGAAGACCACGCTTTCGCCCTCCGCCACCGCCTCCCGCACCCGTTCGGGATTGAGATCCATCGCCATGTAGGCAACGCCTTCCTGCGCCAGAAAACGCCCCAGAAACCGGCCACAACGCCCGAAGCCGCAGATGATGGCGTGCCGTTCCGTCGCCATGCTCCTGGCCGCCACCTGCGTAATCTGCATGGATTTCAGCAGCCATTCGCTGCCGATGAAGCGCGTCACCAGACGCTCGCAATATTGCACGATGAAGGGCGCAATCAGCATGGAAAGCACCAGTGTCGAAAGCACGACCTGCCCCACCTGCGGTGGAATATGCCCGGCTTCGCCCAACAGCACGAAGCCGAACTCACCGCCCGCGCAGAGCCACAGGGCGTCACGCACGGAATTGCCGGGAGAGGCCCCCATGCGTTTCGCCACCATCCAGACCACGAACGCCTTGATGACCAGTAAACCCGCGAGCGTCAGCAGCACCGCCCACCAGTTTTGCAGCAGGATGGGCATGTCGAGCTTCATGCCGATGGTGACGAAGAACAAGCCCATGAGCACATCGCGGAAGGGTTTGATGTCTTCTTCCACGGTGAGTTTGTATTCGGTTTCGGAAATCAGCATCCCGGCCACGAACGCGCCCAGCGCCAGCGACAGCCCGGCCAGTTCGGTGATGTAGGCCAGGAACAGGGTGATGAGGATGACGTTCAGGGCAAAGATTTCCGAGGAGCGCGCGCGCGCGACGAAATGAAACCAGTTCTTCATCAGGCGCTGGCCGAAAAAGAGAATCAGGGAAAGCACCAGCACGGCCTTGCCCAGGGCAATGCCCATTTCCAGCGCCATCTCGTTCAGCGGCCTGGACAGCGAGGGCAACAGAATCAACAGCGGCACCACGGCCAGATCCTGAAACAGCAGCACGCCGATGATGTCGCGCCCGTGCGGGGCGTCCAGTTCCAGACGTTCGGTCAGCAGTTTCGAGATGACGGCGGTAGACGACATGGCGAACACGCCGCCGATGGCCAGCCCCAGTTGCCACGAGTAGCCACAGGCGAGCGCGATGCCCATGACCACGAACATGGTGATCGCGACCTGCAACAGCCCCAGACCGAAGACGATGCGTTTCATCGCGTAGAGCCTGGGCAGCGAAAATTCCAGACCGATGGAGAACATCAGGAAGACCACGCCGAATTCGGCAAGGCTCTGGGCGTCGGTAGCATTCCTCATGAAATTGAAGGCGTGCGGCCCGATCAGGCTGCCGACGAGCAGGTAACCCAGCACCGGCGGCAGGTTGACGCGGCGAAACAAGACGACTGCCAACACCGAAGCGCCCAGAAGCATCAGGGTGAGTTGCAGTGTATTCATGGGGAAAGCGCGCGTAAGCCGTGTTGTTATAATCCGCACTCATCATAACAGAGGACGAAGGACGAAAGACAGGGGGCCGTCAAGCTTCCGGGGAGGCACGCCGTCAACTTTACGGTCTTCCGTCCTCAGTCTTCTGTCTTCTGTATACAATTACCTCTTTTCAGCCAAGTCGCTCAAGCGCCCTCTGTTCCATGCCCCAAAAAACTTCCGTCCCCGGCCCCGCCCGCGCCATTGAACTGGCGGCGCGCACCTTGCAGATTGAAGCCGACGCCATCACCGCGCTGATTCCCCGCATCAACGCCGATTTTGTCCGCGCCGTCGATCTGATTCTGGCGGGCACGGGGCGGGTGATTGTGAGCGGCATGGGCAAATCCGGACACATCGCCCGCAAGATCGCCGCCACCCTCGCGTCCACCGGCACGCCCGCCTATTTCGTGCATCCCGGCGAAGCCAGTCACGGCGACCTTGGCATGGTGCAGGGCAGCGATGTTTTTCTGGCGCTGTCCAATTCCGGCGAAACCGAAGAAGTGTTACGCATCCTGCCTGCCGTGCGTCGTCAGGGCGCGCGCCTGATCGCCCTGACCGGCAATCCGGCTTCCACGCTGGCCACCGCCGCCGACGCGCATCTCGACGCCAGTGTCGCGCAGGAAGCCTGCCCCCTGAACCTCGCGCCCACCGCCAGCACAACCGCCGCGCTGGCGCTGGGTGACGCGCTCGCCGTGGCGCTTCTGGACGCGCGCGGATTCGGGCCGGAAGATTTCGCCCTGTCGCATCCCGGCGGCAGTCTGGGGCGGCGACTGCTGACCTATGTGCGCGATGTCATGCATCCTGTCGAAACCCTGCCCGTCGTGTCGCCGGACGCGCCACTGTCCGAGGCCATTCTGGCGATGAGCAAAGGCGGGCTGGGCATGACGGTCATCACCGACGCGGCGGATAGGATTCTCGGCATCTTTACGGATGGCGACCTGCGCCGCGCCTTCATTGAGGGCGTCGACCTGCGCACCTCGACCATCGGCACGCTGATGCACCCCCATCCCTGGCGCATCGCGCCGGACAAACTGGCGGTGGAAGCCGTGGAATTGATGGAGCGTCACCGCGTGAATCAAATTCTGGTCGCCGACAACGACGCTCATCTGCTGGGCGCGTTAAACATGCACGACCTGTTTGCCGCCAAGGTGATCTGATGAGCGCCCCGGCCTGTACCAACCCGCGCGCCGCCTGCGTCAAACTCATGGCCTTCGACATTGATGGCGTGATGACCGATGGCAAGCTCTACTACACCGAAGACGGGCGGGAACTGAAAGCCTTCAACACCCTGGATGGTCAGGGGTTGCGGTTTTTGCAGCAGGCGGGTGTTGAACTTGCCATCATCACCGGTCGCGTCTCCGGCGCGGTGACGGCGCGCGCGAAAAATCTGGACATCCGCCACCTGTTTCAGGGCGTCGCCGACAAACACGCCTGCATGTCCGCCCTGCTCGCCGAACTGAGGCTGGACTGGTCAGAGGCGGGTTACATGGGCGACGATGTGGTCGATCTGCCAACCATGCAAGCCTGTGCCTTCTCTGCCGCGCCGGACAACGCGCATCCGACCGTGCGGGCGCGGGCGAATTTCGTCAGCGCCTCCAGAGGTGGCGAAGGCGCGGTACGCGAAGTCTGCGATCTGATTCTGGCCACACGACAGGAAACGCGTCATGATTAAATATGGCGGCGCGCCCGCCCTGTTTCCGCTCCTGCTGATGATGACGCTCGCCGGTCTTGTGTACTGGCTGGAAATCAGCACGGAACCATTGCCGCCCAAGGCCGACGCCAACCTGCGCCACGACCCGGACGCCACCGCCGAAAAATTCACCGTCTTGCGCTACGGTCCCGATGGCAGGCTGCACTATCAACTGGTGGCCGACTACATGGAACATTACCCGGACGACGACAGCAGCCTCATCCAGACGCCGCGTCTGACCAACTATCGCCCCCAGTCCCCGGACGTCACCCTGATCGGAAAATCCGCCCTCGTCACCGAAGAAGGCAAACGCGTTCTGGTGCAGGAAAACGTGGTGCTGACCCGCGCCGCTTTCGCCGGTCGCCCCGCGCTCGTCGCCCGCACGCCGGAACTCACCGTTCTGCCGGATGAGGGCAAGGCGTTCAACCAGCACCCGGTGCAAATCACCCAGGGCGATAGCTGGATCAACGGCGTGGGCTTGCAAATGGATAACAATCTGGGCACCTTCGTCTTGCAGAAACAGGTGCGTGGCGCGTATGTTCGCAATCCCGCCCCCTGAAGCCAACCTTCTACTGAATCCCCCATGACCCGCTTTCTTCATTTTTTTCCTGCCCTGCTCTGCGCCCTGTTTTTCAGCAGCCCGCCTGTTCACGCTGAACAGGCCGACCGCGAAAAACCCATTACTCTGGAAGCCGACCGGATCACCATCGACGACTTGAAGCGGACCCAAACGCTCGAAGGCAATGTTGTGCTCACCCAGGGCACACTGATGATTCACGCCAACAGGATTGTCATCACGGAAGACGCCTACGGCTTTCAGCACGGCGTCGCCTTCGCCGCCCCCGGCGGACTGGCGCGTTTCCGGCAGAAGCGCGAAGGCCGCGAAGAATGGATAGAGGGTGAGTCCGAACGCATCGAATACGACGCTTACAACGAAGTCGCCGAGTTTTTCCACCGCGCCTGGATCAAAAGCGGCGCCGATCAGTTGCGCGGCGACTACATCTGGTACGACGCCATCTCCGAACGCTACCTCGCCACCGCAGGCACCCGCGACGCCAAAAATCCCGCCGCGCAACCGCCGAGGGTGCGTGCGATTCTCCAGCCCAGAAACAAGCCCGCGCCTGCTGACGAGGCCAATCCGGAAAGCGCGTTGAAGCTGAAAAGCACGCCCGTCATGACGCCGCCGGAGCATCCCTGACCTGCGTCAAAATTCTCCCAAATATTTGACTACATGGAACAAATTGCTGTAACAAACAGTTGACACTATTGTCATCTTGCATCATATAATCGAGCTATGTTGCATCGCAGCATATTCCTTGCAATCCAAATTTTTAGGAGTTTCATCATGACGTTTGCCTCTCCCGAACAATTCGCCTCCGCCAACAAGGCCGTGGTCGATTCCATGCTTTCCCTGGCCGCTACCGCCCTTGATTCCGCCGAGCGGATCGCTGCCCTCAATCTCAACACCGCCCGTTCCGTGCTGGAAGATTCCGTCACCAACACCAAGGCCATCCTGAACGTGAAAGACCCGCAGGAAGCGCTTTCCCTGCAAGCTTCCCTCGCCCAGCCCAATGTGGAAAAAGCCGTGGCTTATACCCGCAGCATCTACGAAATTTCCGACCAGGCCAAGGAAGGCATCGCCAAGCAAATCTCCGCCAACTTCGCTGACTGGCAAAAGCAATCTTCCCAACTGCTGGAAAACTTCAGCAAGTCCTCTCCCGTGGGTTCCGATGTCGCCGTGGCGGCGGTCCGCTCCGCCATCGCCGCGACCAACTCCGCTTTCGACAGCCTGAACAAGGCCGCCAAGCAAGTGTCTGAAATCGCCGAAGCCAATGTAGCCGCCGCGACCAATGCCACTGTCAAGGCTGTTGGCGCTACTGCCGCTGTCGCTACGCCAAAGAAAAGCAAGTAACATCCTCAAAAATTATCCCTCGCATACGATATGGCGAGGGATAATTTCGGTGTAATATGCCAAAGACGCTTTTACCACTTTCCAAAGGAGACAAGACTCATGAGTACTCAAGGCTTTGAACAATTGGTCGCAACCCAGAAAGTCGGGGCGGATGCCCTGCTGACCCTGATCCGTTCCACCAGCACCGGTCTGGAACGTCTGACCGCGCTCAACATCGCGGCGGCGCGCGACTTTCTCAACAGCTCGGTCGCCAACACCCAGCAAGTCCTGGCGGTCAAGGACGTTTCCGATCTTTCCCGCGTTAACGCCAACCTGCTGCAACCTGCTCTGGAAAAATGGCTGGATTATTCCCGCAATGTTTATGCGCTGGCGAATTCCCTGCAAAAAGAAGTCGCCGCCATCGCCGAAGGTCAATACGCGCAAATCACCAAGACCGCGACCGCCAGTCTGGACAAGACCAAATCCGCGCCCGGCAACGACATCATTGCCGCCACCGTGAAAACCTTTCTGGATACCTCCGGTCGCGTCTATGAACAACTGAACAGTATTTCCAAACAGGCTAACGCCATCGCGGAAGCCAACATTCAGGCCGTCACCAACGCGACAACCCAGGTTGCCAGCGCCGCGAAACGCAATACCACGACTAAAAAGCAAGCGTAACAAAACCATATTGCGTAAAAGCCTGACCGATGCGGGTCAGGCTTTTTTTATGTCGGCCGATCTGGAATCAGGCGCCGGATTCTCCGTTGTTGAGGCACACTTCCTCGCACGCGGATGCGCCTTGTCGTAGACCTCGCTCAAATGCTGAAAATCCAGATGGGTATAAACCTGCGTCGAGGCGATGCTGTTGTGTCCCAGCATTTCCTGCACGGCGCGCAGGTCGCCGCTGGATTGCAGCAGGTGTGAAGCAAAGGAATGGCGCAGCATGTGCGGATGCACATGCGTGGAAAAGCCGTTTTTCAACGCCCGCCCGGAGAGACGTTTCTGGATCATGCGCATGGAAATGCGCGTTCCGCGACGGCTGACAAAAAGCGCCGTTTCTTCCGGCGCGGCGAGGCTGGCGCGTACCTTCATCCAGGCGTCGAGGGCTGCTCTGGCCTTGCCGCCCACGGGCACGATACGGGTCTTGTTGCGCTTGCCGGTTACCCGGACTTCGCCTTCGGCGAGGATGCCGGGGAACGCATCGAGGTTCAGACGGTCAAGTTCCGCGAGGCGCAGTCCCGACGAATAAAACAGTTCGAACATGGCCTGGTCACGCAAGGCAAGACGTTCGTCGCCTTCTTCTTCAGCGCCGCTCATCAACCCGGCGCTTTCTTCGACGGAAAGCGCGTCGGGCAACCGTTTGGCCGATTTGGGGGCGCGAATATCCAGACAGGGATTGTGCTCGACCCTGCCTTCCCATTGCAGCCATTTATAAAACCCGCGCCAGGCGGAAAGCAGCCGCGCCAGCGAGCGTCCGGAAAGTCCCCGCGCGTGCAGGATGGCAATTTGTCGGCGGATGGCGAGCGCGTCCAGCTTTCCGAAGGTCTGCCCGTCAGCGGCAATCAGCAGGCGGTCAAGATCGTGCGCGTAGCTGGTCAACGTATGCGCAGACTGGCGGCGTTGCCCGGAAAGGTAAGCAAGATACGTCGCCACCAGAGCGGCGTTCGGACTCATCTCGACGGATGGCGCGGCGTCCATTGACGTTATAACGCGCTGTGCGTGACACGCCCCAGCGCGGCGGAGATGAGTTCGCCCAGACGTTCCAGATAGAGCGCGCCCATGCCGCTGTAAAAACGTTCGCCATCTTCACTGCCCAGGGCAATCATGCCGACCGCGCCACCGCCATTACGCAGGGCGACCAGGGCTTGCGAACGAATGCGCGGCGCGTGTTCGCCGAACCAGGCGGTCGCGCCAACGCCGGTCGTCGCTTCCAGACTGGCGGTAGAACCACAGTAGGGTTGGGTCAGGCTTTCGGCAAACCCTTGCAGATCGGCGCTGACGGCGGCAAATTCGGGCAGGCCGACAACATCCTCGGGTCTTTCCCACAAACGCAGGGCCACATGGGGGATGGCAAAATCGTCGCGCAGGTGAAAATTAATCAGGTGCAGCGCGGCCTGAAATGTTTCGGCGGCAACCAGCCCCACGGCAAGCCGATGCATTTTTTCGCTGATGACATCGTTTTCCTCACCGAATGCGAGCAACTCGCCGAGCTTACGTTCCAGTTTCCGGTTTTTGTCGCGCAGGGCGAGCATTTGCCGCTCGGTCAGCGAGATGGTGCGTCCGCCATGTGGATGCGGCACAAAAATCGCCGCCAGCCGATCGGCGCAGCGTTCAAAAAATTGTGGGTTTTGTTCCAGGTATTGGATGACTTCTTCGGTCTTCATAACTCGATTTCTCCGGTAAAAACGGTAACGGCGGGGCCGGTCATCAACACGGAATGACCCTGCCCGCTCCAGGCGATGGCAAGCGACCCGCCACGGGTTGCGACGACGACCGGAGAATCCAGCAAACCCCGGCGGATGCCCGCGACGACAGCCGCACAAGCGCCCGTGCCGCAGGCCAGCGTTTCACCCGCGCCACGCTCGAAAACGCGCAGGCGGATATGACCGCGATCCAGCACCTGCATAAAGCCCGCGTTAACCCGCGCGGGAAAACGCGGATGCGATTGGATCAACGGCCCCTGTTCGGCAACCGGCGCGACATCCACATCGGCAACCACCTGCACGGCGTGCGGATTGCCCATGGAAACGACGCTGATTTCCAGCGTGGCGTCGGCGATTTCGAGGGGATAGGTTATCTTTGCTTCATCACTCACGAAAGGAATTTCGGCAGGGGAAAAGCGCGGCTCGCCCATGTCGACGGTCACCTGCCCGTCGGCTTCCAGACGCGGCGTGATGATGCCTTTTTGCGTGATGACGCGAATTTCCCGTTTGTCGGTCAGACCCGCCTCATGCACGAAACACGCAAAACAGCGCGCGCCATTGCCGCACTGCTCGACCTCGCCGCCATCGGCGTTAAAGATGCGATAACGAAAATCCACCTCCGGCGGCTCGCCGGGTTCGACCAGCAACAACTGGTCGCAGCCGACGCCGAAATGCCGGTCGGCGAGAAAGCGCACCCGCTCCGGCGTGAGGGTGATGTTTTGTCGCACGCCGTCGATGACGACAAAATCGTTGCCCAGGCCGTGCATCTTGGAAAATTTGCATTTCATTGCCGTTTAAACCCGCTTTTCCATGAGGTAATCGTCCATGATGAATCCTCGCCCGATATCCGTTTCAATGGATTCGCGCACGGTAAACCCGTGCTTGTGGTACGACTGGATGGCTTTTTCGTTGTGTTTGTTCACCGTCAGAATCACAGCGGGATAACCCAGTTTTCCGGCGCGCGCGGCAGCATGGGCAATCAGCGCGCCGCCAACACCCTGACGTTGCAGATCCGGGTGGACGTAGAGCTTGTCCAGCTTGTATTCGCCCTTGCTGAGTTCGCAGAAGGCAAAGCCGCTACGACGCCCGCCAACAAAAGCCTGATCGAGCCATTTGTCGGCGTCTTTCAGATCATCGTAAAGGCGCTCGTTACCGTAACGCTGCTCAAGCATGAAGTCGATCTGTTCCTGTGTAATGATTCCGGGATAGGTCGCCTGCCAGATTTCCCGCGCCAGCGCGACGATGGCCGGAACATCCGGCGGGGTAACAGGTTTGATGTCAATCTTCAGCATGGTCGAACTCACGAAGGATAAATTTTCGCTTCACCCGGCGGGCGGGTTTTAAAACGTTTGTGCAGCCAATAATACTGCTCCGGCATGGTTTCCACCTGACGGGCGATGTATTGATTCATGAATGCCGTGTCATCCTCTACGCTTTTACCGGGGAAGTCATCCCAGGGCGGCATCAGTTCGATGTCGTAACCCTTGGCCGTCATGCGCGCGATGGAAGGGACAACTTTGGCGCCGGTAATCCGCGCCAATCGGGAAACGCCGGTGATGGTAGCAGCAGACACGCCAAAAAAGGGCACAAAGATGGATTCTTTGCGCCCGAAATCCATGTCCGGCAGATAGTAAAACGGCAATCCCTGTTTCATGCCCTTTAATGCGCGCCGCATTCCTTCCTGACGGGAAAGCAGTACCGGCGTGTTGAACCGCATGCGTCCGGCCATAAAGACAGCATTGAAAACCGGGTTTTTCTGGCTGGAATAGACGCTGACCACGGACGTGCCCAGAGCAATTGCGATGCCGCCTGCGTCCAGCCCGACGAAATGCGGCGCCAGAATCAGGGTAGGGCAGTCGTCCCCGCGCTGCAAATGCTCCGCGCCCTTGAGATGAATCAGGCGTTCGAGCCGCTCGCGGGAAGCCCACCAGAGCAGGGAACGGTCGAGCAGCGATTGGGCGAAGACGATGAAATGGCGACGCAATACGCGCGCGCGCTTGCCCTCGCTCCAATCCGGAAAACAAAGCCGCAGATTTATACACGCGATCTGGCGGCGTTTGCGCGCAAAGCAAAACAACAGCAACCCCAGAATGCGACCCAGAAAACGCAGCAGAGGTAAAGGCAGCCAGTGTAAAAACCAGAGCGCGCCCACGCCCGCATAAGAGAAAAAAGCGGAGAAAAAATTGCTCATTGTTCTGTCTTCTGTTCCCGCCCTTTGTAACCTTTGTAGCGATTGTAGCCCCAGAGATATTGCGTCGGGCACTGCTGAACCAGCGCCTCAATCTCATGGTTAATCTGTTGCGCCCGCGTGAGCGTGTCGCCATTCAAGGCTTCCTGCGGCGCTTGAAAATGCAGCCGGTAGCCGCGTCCCTGCGGCAGGCGTTCGCCCCAGACCATCAGCGTCGTCGCGCCGGTTTCGGAGAGCCGCGCCGCCAGCGTCATGGTGTAGGCGGGACGACCGAAGAAATCCAGCCACGCGCCTTCGCCTGTCTTGGGCGCCTGATCGGGCAACATGCCGACGGCTTCGCCTTTTTTCAGCGCCCGAATCAGGGCGCGCACGCCGGAAAGGTCGGCGGGCGCCAGATGCAGATGTTTGCGCTGACGACCCGCAAGAATCATCTCTTGCAGTCCCTTCTGGCGGGGCGCGCGGTAGAGCACGGTAATCTCGCCGAAGGCGGACAAATATTGGGCGGTAATCTCGAAACAACCCAGATGCGGCGTCAGGTACAAAATGCCCTTGCCGCTCGCCTCTGCCGCTTCGACCAGTTCCCAACCCACGACGTCGACCACCTGGGCATTGGCTTCTTCCAAAGAACGCAGCCAGATACGGGCAAGTTCCAACGTCTGCTTGCCCGCTTCCGCCGCCGCCCGCCAGCGCAGTTTCGCCGGAAACCCCGCCTGCGCCAGATTGCTACGCAGGTTACGCCGATAGCGGGGTGAGACCAGATAAATGAACACGCCTGCTACCGCGCCAAGGCGATGCAGCCAGACGAGCGGCAGATGACTCAAGAGTCGGAAAAGAAAAATCATGACGCCAGGGGACTTGCGCTGCCGGAAAAAAACGTTAAGATTACCAGATCGCCGAGTTAAACAGACAACTTGCGGGGCGATTCACAAATACCGCTAAAGCGTCGCCGCTTCTTGGGTCGAAGCCGGTAGCGCCGGTTAATCAGACCCAAGGAGTTTTTTTATGAGCGAATATTTTTTCACTTCGGAGTCCGTCTCCGAAGGCCATCCCGACAAGGTTGCCGACCAGATTTCCGATGCCATTCTGGATGCCATCCTGAGCCAGGACGCGACCGGGCGCGTCGCCGCCGAAACCCTGTGCAATACCGGCCTCGTCATTCTGGCGGGCGAAATCACCACCCACGCCAATGTCGATTACATTCAGGTCGCGCGCGATGTCATCAAACGCATCGGCTATGACAATACCGAGTATGGCATCGATTACAAGGGCTGTTCGGTGCTGGTCGCCTATGACCGGCAAAGTCCTGACATTGCCCAGGGCGTCGATCACGCTCAGGACGATCCCTTAAATCAGGGCGCGGGCGATCAGGGCTTGATGTTTGGCTACGCCTGCCGCGAAACGCCTGTGCTCATGCCACTGGCGATTCACCTCTCGCACCGGCTGGTCGAACGGCAAAGCCAGTTGCGTAAAGACGGACGCCTGCCCTGGTTGCGCCCGGACGCCAAATCACAAGTTACCCTGCGTTACGTGGACGGCAAACCTGTTGCCATTGATACCGTGGTGCTGTCTACCCAGCACGCGCCCGATATCGAACTTCCCGTCCTGCGCGAAGCGGTGATCGAAGAAATCGTCAAACCTGTGCTGCCGAAGGAATTGATTCAGGGTGAAATCAACTATCTGATCAATCCCACCGGACGGTTCGTGATTGGCGGCCCGCAGGGTGACTGTGGCCTGACCGGGCGCAAGATCATCGTCGACACTTACGGCGGCGCGGCGCCGCACGGCGGTGGCGCGTTCTCCGGCAAAGACCCTTCCAAGGTCGACCGTTCTGCCGCTTACGCTGCCCGTTATGTTGCCAAAAACATCGTTGCCGCCGGTCTGGCCGAGCGTTGCCAGGTGCAGATTTCCTACGCCATCGGCGTTGCCCAGCCAACTTCCATCACGGTGGAAACCTTTGGCACCGGCAAAATCAGCAACGAAAAACTGACCGAACTGGTGCGCGCGCATTTCGACCTGCGCCCCAGGGGGATCGTGAAAACCCTGAACCTGTTACGCCCCATCTACGAAAAAACCGCTTCTTACGGCCACTTTGGTCGTGACGAACCGGAATTTACCTGGGAGAACACCGATAAAGCGGCAGCGCTGGCGGCGGAAATCCGATAAAAAACCGAAAGCTTGAATAGAAATGGCGGGCCAAATGCCCGCCATTTTTTTGCTGTCTCCACAAGAAGCCGTTTTCTTTCTTCCGGGGAAATCGCGGCTGCATGCGCTCGAAAATCAGGTTTCCGGTTTCACGTTCTGGCCATCTCGATGATAAGCGCATGCGCGTCTTTTCCGGCGTTGGCGTTCAGGGTGATGTCTTCTTCCACGATTTCCAGCGCGTCGCGCATGAAAAGGCGGATGCCACTCACTTCCGCCTCACCTTCGATCAGCGTCAGATAGGCCTGGCGGCCTTCACTCACCTTGAAATTCAGGCGTTTGTCCTGTTGCAGCAAGGTCACGTAAAGGTGGATGTCCGCATGAACGCGAACGGGTGCGGAACTGTCTGAATCGCCGACCTGCGCCGCGATGGGCAGCCAGATGTTTTCCCGCGCTGACCCGTCGAAACGAAAATCGCCGTAGTCGGGCGGCAGCCCTTGCTGGTCGGGCAAAATCCAGATTTGCAGCAAACGCAGTCTGTTCTGACCGCGATTGTGCTCGCCGTGAAAAACGCCTGTGCCCGCGCTCATGTATTGCACTTCGCCCCGGCGGAGCGTGGCGCTGTTGCCCATGCTGTCAGTATGGGTCAGTTCGCCTTCCGCCACGTAGGAGATGATTTCCATATTCTTGTGCGGATGTCGATCAAACCCCGTTCCCGGCTCGACCTGATCGTCATTGAGCACCCGCAACACACCGAATTGCACATTGGCGGGATTACGATATTCGGCAAAAGAAAAATGAAAATGGCTCTTCAGCCAGCCCAGATCGCTGCGCCCCATTTTTTTGCTGTCGATATATCGCAACATTTTCCGCTCTCCTCACGTCACACTGGATTATGCCTGACGCGGGTCGTCAAGGTAGCCTTCGCGCCCACCCGTATAAAAAAATTCCGGCCTTGGCGCGTTCAGGGGAATGTCCTTACGCAGACGCTCCACCAGATCGGCGTTGCCGATGTAGGGTACGCCAATCCCGATGGCGTCCGCTTCTCCGGCGGCAAGTATGCGGTTGCCGCTTTCCTTGTCCAGCCCCTGATTGGCAACAAGCACGCCCCCGAAGGTGGCTTTCAACTGCGGCCCGATGAGACCCGGCCCCTGTCCTTCACGAGTGAAAATAAAGGCAATGCGGCGAACGCCAAGTTCCTTTGCCACATAGGAAAAAGTGGCGAGCGGATTGCTATCGCCCATGCTGTGCGAATCACAGCGCGGCGCGAGATGCACGCCAACCCGACCTGCGCCCCAGACGGAAATGGCGGCATCGGTAACGTCCAGCAGCAGACGGGCGCGATTCTCGATGGGGCCGCCATAGGCATCCGCGCGTTTATTGACGCCATCCTGTAAAAACTGGTCAATCAGGTAGCCGTTGGCGGCGTGAATCTCCACACCGTCAAACCCCGCTTTTTCGGCGTTTTGCGCGCCCTGCCGGAAAGCTTCGACGATACCGGGAATTTCTTCTGTCAGAAGCGCCCTGGGCGTAACAAAAGGTTTGCTGGGACGCAGCAGATTAACGTGACCCTCCGCCGCCACGGCGCTGGGGGCAACCGGCAATTCGCCGTTCAGATACACGGGATCGGAAATGCGACCGACGTGCCAGAGCTGAGCAACAATCCGCCCGCCCGCCTGATGCACGGCTTCTGTCACCCGCTTCCAGCCAGCAACCTGGGCGGCATTCCAGAGTCCCGGCACGTTGGGATAGCCAACGCCCTGCGGTGAAACGGGTACGCCTTCGGAGATAATCAGGCCGGCATCCGTGCGCGCCTTGTAATATTCGGCCATCAAGGCATTGGGCACATGTCCGGCATCCGCCCGACAGCGGGTCATCGGCGCCATGATGATACGGTTGGGAAGCTCTAATTCTCCGGCTTGCAGAGGATCGAACAGGGTCGGCATGAAAAGCTCCTTACTGTGTTTTGGCAGGTTTTAACGAGGCCGGGCAGCAACGCTGCCCATCGCCTGTTAAGTATTTATGTATACAACAACATCTACTATAAAGCACCGGACAAGTCTGTGGAGAAATCTGAAAAATTATTTATATTCATATACTTATAATGAAAATTTGGTTCTTGGAAAGCATGCTGCAAGGCTGTGTACAAAAAGGGGACAAGTTATCCACAACTCGACCTGGGTATGGCTTATCCCGAAACGACTGACAACTTGTGCACAGGGTTGTTCATCGGATGGGGAAACAAAGCGGCGGTTTATTCAATAGGCATTTATATTTATAAGCATTGAATAATTGGGCGCGAGTTGTCTGACGTTGCGTACATCATGCTAAGATGTGCGCTCTTTTTTACATATCTCGTCGGGAGAAGGCAATGGAAAAATGGTTCTTGGATGTACTCAAAAACAAGTACGCCGATTTTGAGGGTCGGGCGCGGCGGAAGGAATACTGGATGTTTACTCTTTTCCAGTTCATTATTCTCGCTGGCTTGTCGGTGTTGTCGATAATTGGCAGTTCAATCAGCGGAATTTTAGGTGTCATATTTGCTGGGATTTACTTGCTTGCTGCTTTGGGGTTGCTGGTGCCCTCTTTGGCAATCTTTGTGAGAAGGCTGCATGATACCGGAAGGAGTGGATGGTTCATTCTTCTTGGCTTGATTCCACTGGTCAGCCTTATTTTGCTGGTTTTTGCCTGTCTGGACAGTCAACCCGGTGACAATCAGTACGGCCCCAATCCCAAAGGACAGTAGGCCGCGCCCGCAATCCAGAAATCAGATTCAACGGTTTTTCCTTCAACGCCACTGTTATACAGTGGCGTTGTTTTATCCCGGAGTTCCAAAAAAATGCAAGCTGACCGTACCGCCGAAATCACCGCCCTGTTACAACAACGTCTTCTGGTTCTGGATGGCGCGATGGGCACCATGATTCAGCAGTACGGGCTGACGGAGGCGGATTATCGTGGCGCGCGTCTGACCAATCATCCGCATGACCTGAAGGGCAATAACGATCTGCTCACCCTGACCCGACCCGACATCATCCGTGAAATTCACAGCGCATATCTGGCGGCGGGCGCGGACATCATTGAAACGAACACTTTCAACGCTACCGCCATTTCGCAGGCGGATTACAACCTGACGGAACTGGTCTATGAACTGAATTTCGAGAGCGCGCGGCTGGCGCGCGAACTCTGCGACGACTATACGACGCAAAACCCCGCAAAACCCCGTTTCGTGGCGGGCGTGCTGGGGCCGACTTCGCGCACGGCTTCCATTTCGCCCGATATAAACGACCCCGGCGCGCGTAATGTAACCTTCGACGCGCTCTCATTTGCCTATTTCGAGGCCATCACCGGGCTGGTGGAAGGCGGCGCTGATGTGCTGCTGGTGGAAACGATATTTGACACCCTGAACGCCAAGGCGGCGCTTCACGCGCTGGAGGGTTTTTTCGAGCGCGTCGGGCGACGTTGGCCAGTGATGATTTCCGGCACGATTACCGATGCTTCCGAACGCACCCTTTCCGGCCAGACGGCGGAAGCCTTCTGGAATTCGCTTTCCCACATCCGCCCGCTTTCCTTCGGCTTCAATTGCGCGCTGGGCGCGAAAGAATTGCGTCGACATGTGGAGGAAATTTCCCGGCTTTGCGACACCTTCATTTCCGCCCACCCGAATGCCGGTCTGCCCAATCCGCTCTCGCCGACCGGCTATGACGAAACGCCGGAAGCCCTGGCGGATGAACTCGTCGACTGGGCGCGAAAGGGGCTGGTCAATATCGTCGGCGGCTGTTGCGGCACCACGCCCGCGCACATTGCCGCTATAGCGAAAGCGATGGTCGGCATTGCGCCGCGCGCAATTCCTGTCATTGAGCCGCAGTTGCGTCTTGCCGGTCTGGAACCTTTCAATGTTGGCGCGCAGAGCCTCTATGTGAATGTGGGCGAGCGCACCAATGTGACCGGCTCGCGCGCGTTTGCCCGCATGATTCTGGAAGAACGCTACGATGACGCGCTCGCCGTCGCGCGGCAGCAGGTGGAAAACGGCGCGCAGATCATCGACATCAACATGGATGAAGCCATGCTGGATTCCGTCGCGGCGATGAAAAAATTCCTGAATCTGGTCGCTTCGGAACCGGACATCGCCCGTGTGCCCATCATGATCGATTCATCCAGTTGGGCGGTGATTGAAGCCGGGCTGAAGTGCATTCAGGGCAAGGGCATCGTCAATTCCATTTCCATGAAGGAAGGGGAAGACAAATTTCTGGCGCAGGCGAAACTGACACGGCGTTATGGCGCGGCGGCGGTCATCATGGCCTTCGATGAAACCGGGCAGGCGGACAGTTACGAGCGCAAGCTGTCCATTTGCCAGCGCGCCTACGATTTGCTTGTGAGCATTGGCTTTCCGCCGCAGGACATCATTTTCGACCCCAATGTGTTCGCCATCGCCACCGGCATCGAAGCGCATGACAACTATGCCGTGGATTTTATCGAGGCGGCCCGCTGGATACGTCAGAATCTGCCATACGCGCAGATTTCCGGCGGCGTTTCCAATGTTTCCTTTGCCTTTCGCGGCAACGACCCGGTGCGCGAGGCCATTCATACCGTTTTTCTTTACCACGCCATTCAGGCCGGCATGAGCATGGGCATCGTCAACGCCGGAATGCTCGGCGTCTATGACGAACTGGAACCCGAACTCCGGCAGAAGGTGGAAGACGTGGTGTTGAACCGCCATCCCGGCGCGGGAGACGCGCTGGTGGAATTCGCCCAGACGGTGAAGGAAGGCGGCAAACTGCACGCGCATGGCCCCGACCTTTCCTGGCGGCAACAGCCGGTGGAAAAACGTCTGGAACACGCGCTGGTCAAAGGCATTACCGACTTTGTGGCGGCGGATACCGAAGAAATTCGCGCCCAACTGGAAGCGGAAGGCAAGCCGCCCCTCTTTGTCATCGAAGGGCCTTTGATGCGCGGCATGAACGCCGTTGGCGACCTCTTTGGCGCGGGCAAAATGTTTCTGCCGCAAGTCGTCAAATCCGCCCGCGTGATGAAACAGGCCGTGGCGCATCTGATTCCCTACATCGAAGCCGAAAAACTGCGCACCGGCGCGTCCAGCAAGGGCAAAATCGTCATCGCCACGGTCAAGGGCGATGTGCATGACATTGGTAAAAACATTGTTGGCGTGGTGTTGGGTTGTAACGGCTACGAGATTGTCGACCTGGGTGTCATGGTGCCCTGCGAAAAGATTTTGAA
Organism: Zoogloeaceae bacterium; assembly: GCA_031273565.1. Classification (GTDB taxonomy): domain Bacteria; phylum Pseudomonadota; class Gammaproteobacteria; order Burkholderiales; family Rhodocyclaceae; genus Azovibrio. Next base: position 20,288 of record JAISRR010000210.1, read on the forward strand.
CGCCGCGCGCGAACATGGCGCGCAAGCCATCGGTCTTTCCGGTCTGATTACGCCATCACTGGAAGAAATGAGCCATGTCGCCGCCGAAATGCAGCGTCAGGGTTTTGATGTGCCGCTCCTGATTGGTGGCGCGACCACCAGCCGCGCCCACACCGCCATCAAGATTGCCCCGCATTACGCGGGCAGTGTGGCGTATGTGGCGGACGCCTCGCGCGCCGTTGGCGTCGTCACCCGTCTGCTCTCCAGCGAACAACAGGCGGCCTACCGCGCTGAACTGGCGGACGAATACGCGACGCTGCGCGACGAACACGCGGGACGCAAGGGCGCGACCCTGGTGACGCTCGCCGAAGCCCGCGCCAACGCCTTTGTTCCAGACGATGGGTTTCAACCCATCCCCCCACGCCAGCCGGGGTTACATGAAATCTGTTTCGACCTCAGGCAACTGGCGGAAGTCATCGACTGGACGCCCTTCTTCTGGGCATGGGATCTCGCCGGACGCTTTCCCGCCATTCTGGAATCCGAAACCGTCGGGGAAACCGCCCGCCAGCTTTACGCCGACGCAAAGGCCATGCTGGAAAAAATCATCTGCGAAAACTGGCTTACGGCAAAAGGCGTCTTTGCCCTCCTGCCCACCGCCCGCGTTGGTGATGACCTCGTGTTTTATACGGATGAAAATCGCCAGCAGGAACAAGGCCGCTGGCTGGGATTGCGCCAGCAACACAAACAACCCGCAGGCCGCCACAATATCGCCTTCGCCGATTTTGTCGCCACAAAAGACAGCGGCATCCCGGATTGGACGGGCATTTTCGCCGTTACCGCCGGACTGGGCATAGATGAGCGGGTGACCGCCCTCAAAGCCGCCCACGACGACTACAGCGCGATTCTCCTGAAAACGCTCGCCGACCGCTTCGCCGAAGCCGCCGCCGAATGGCTGCACCGTGAAGTGCGCCGCAACTACTGGGGCTACGCCGCCGCCGAAACGCTTACCGCGGCGGCGCTTTTCGCGGAAAAATACGTCGGCATCCGTCCCGCGCCCGGTTATCCCGCCTGCCCCGACCACACCGCCAAGCGCGAAATTTTTCGCCTGCTGGAAGCGGAAAACCGCATCGGCATGAGCCTCACCGAATCCTGCGCCATGACCCCCGCCGCCTCTGTCGCCGGTTTTTATCTTGCCCACCCGCAAGCCAGATACTTCGCCATCCCGAAAATCGGCGAAGACCAGCTAAAGGATTGGGCGGAACGCGCGGGGATGGATGAAAAGGAAGCGCGGAAGTGGTTGGGGGCGGTGCTGTAAAGGAAATTTCCCTCTGAAATCCGGGAGCGCGGGGCGCGAGCCCCGCTTCATCCGCGAACCATGCGGAACTGGTGCCCCGCGCCCCCAGAAAAGGCCAGCTACGCTCCGGATACGCCCAACTCGCCGCAGCAAGCGTACCGGGCGGTGGAGGATGTGGCATGAGTGGGGGATAGGATCAGTTCTTCAGGTAGGGCGCGCGCTCCGAGCGCGCCGCAGGTCAATTCAACGACGGCGGTTTCGGAGAAACCGCCCTACCATAATTGAGCCACCGTAACTGTTCTTCGTTCCGTCCGTGAACGCGGTAGGATAGCCAGCGTCACACCCAAAATTACCCGGAGAGAAAAACGCCATGAAACTCTACTACGCCCCCGGCGCCTGTTCGCTCGCGCCACGGATTGCCTTGCAGGAAGCCGGTTTGCCTTACGACGCGGTACGGGTCGACCTGCATGCCGGAACCCTTGCCGATGGCACGGATTTCAAGCGCATTAATCCGCTTGGCTATGTGCCGTTGCTGGAACTCGATGACGGTCAGCGGCTCCTGGAAAATGCCGCCATCCTGCAATACATCGCTGACCTCGCGCCGGACAAAAAACTGGCGCCCTCAAACGGCAGCTTTGCGCGTTATCAATTGCAGGAACGTCTTAATTTCATCGCCACGGAACTCCACAAACGCTTCGGCCCGCTCTTTTACGACGCGCCGGAAGCCATCCAGACGGAGACGCGGGCGCAGTTGAGCGCGCTTTTCGGCTGGCTCGATAACGAGTTGGGAGACAAGGATTACCAGTTTGGCGCAACCTTTACCGTCGCCGATGCCTACCTGTTCACCGTGCTGCGCTGGACATCCCTCGTCAAGCTTGACCTTACCGGTTTCGACCGCCTGAGCGCTTTCAAGGCGCGCGTTGCCGCCCGTCCGGCGGTGCGGCAGGCGGTGGCGGACGACAAAAAACAATAATTCCGGGTCGTGAAACTCCTGCACACTTCCGATTGGCACCTTGGCCGCACGCTTTACGGTCGCAAGCGTTACGAAGAATTCGAGGCATTCCTGCACTGGTTGGCGGAAACCATCCGGCAGCGGGAGATTGACGTTCTGCTGGTGGCGGGCGATGTGTTCGATGTGAGCGCGCCCGGCAATCGCGCCCAGGCGTTGTATTACCGGTTTTTATGTCAGGTGGCGGCATCGGATTGTCGGCATGTTGTCATCATTGCGGGCAACCACGATTCGCCCTCGTTTCTCGATGCGCCGCGCATGCTGCTCGCCGCGCTGGATATTCATGTCGTGGGTTGCGTTTCCGAAAACCCGGCGGATGAGGTGCTAACGCTCAATGACGCGGCGGGCGCGCCGGAATTGATCGTTTGCGCCGTGCCCTATCTGCGGGATCGGGACATGCGTGTGGCGGAAGCCGGGGAAAGCGCCGAGGACAAGGCGCGCAAACTGGCCGACGGCATCCGCGCGCATTACGCGACGATTGCCGCGCTGGCGGAACAAAAACGGGCGACCCTGAATCCGGCGGAAAAAATTCCCGTCGTCGGCATGGGGCATCTATTTACGACGGGTGGCCAGACGATCGAGGGCGACGGGGTGCGCGAACGCTATGTGGGTTCGCTGGCGCACGTGAGCGCCGGGATTTTTTCCGATGTTTTCGATTATCTGGCGCTGGGTCATTTGCATGTGCCGCAGAAAGCAGGCGATTCCGAAAGCATGCGCTACAGCGGCTCGCCGCTGCCAATGGGCTTTGGCGAGGCAAAGCAGCAAAAAAGCGTGTGTCTGGTCGAATTTCAGGGCACGACGGCAACGGTGCAAACCCTGCCCGTGCCGACATTCCAAAAACTCGAACGCGTCAGGGGCGACTGGCCGACGCTGTCGGAACGGCTGCGCGAACTGGCGACGAGTGATGTTCCGGCATGGCTGGAAGTGGTCTATGAAAGCGACGAACTCATCGGCGACCTGCGCGAACGTCTGGACGCCGCCATCACCGGCACGGCGCTGGAAATCCTGCGCGTAAAAAACAACGCCATCGCCAGACGCGCCCTGACGCAAACCCACGCCGAAGAAACCCTGGACGACCTGAGCGAAGAAGAAGTCTTCACCCGCTGCCTGACCGCCCACGCCATCGCCAGCGCGCAACAACCGGAATTGCTGCGCGCCTACCGGGAGATACGACAGTCGCTTTTCGAGGAAGAGGGAGAAGGTTTATCCGGGGAAAATGAAACTCAAAAAATCGGGTAATAACATAAAAGTGACCTCATCTTATCCAGTATCATTCCCCCATTTTCCACTCAATGGGTTGGCAAAAAGGGCTGCATGACATAAAACCGTGGCTCGATTATTTCCGGGGCGTTCTGTTACGCGCGATGAAGGTTAAGGGGCTGTTGCGCCGACCGGCAAGGGTCGCGGGGCAAAGTGGACAACCATCAGAAACAAGGGATTGCAATGAGTTACAACGAAGAAGAAACCCGCTATTTCCTGATTGACCCCATCTTGCGCGAAAAAGGCTATACCGACGCTCAGCGCGTCAAACTGGAAACGCCCGCGCCGGTGGAACTTGACGGCCCCAAAGGGCGGCGGCGTAAAGGTTCGGGTCGTACCGATTACCTGCTCTGCGTACAGGCGGGCAACATGCCCGCGCCGCTGCCGGTCGGCGTGCTGGAAGCCAAAAAAGAAAGCGAAGATCCGCTCAAGGGAATGCAGCAAGCCAAAGGCTATGCCGACTGCAAACGCTTCGACGTAAAGTATGTGTTCTCCACCAACGGGCATCGGTACGGAGAGTTCGACCACTTCACCCACCTGCAACGCGGCCCGTATCCGCTCATCGATTTTCCATCCCACACCGACTTGACGGCGCGTTACGCCAAAGATACCGGCATCGACCTGCAACGTCCCCAATCCGCCATGCTGTTTCAGGCCGACAGTCCGGCGTGGTCGGAAAGCCGTTACTATCAGGACGCCGCCATTCGCGCCGCCTTTGAAAAAATCCTGCGCGACCAGCAAAACAACAAAGCGCCTCGCGTCCTGCTCTCGCTGGCGACCGGCGCGGGCAAGACCATCATTGCCACCAACCTGCTATGGCGCTTGAATCAGGCAAAACAACTGACCAAACCCGCCTTGTTCCTCTGCGACCGCGACGAACTGCGCGAGCAGGCGTATACCAAACTCAAGGCCGCTTTCGGCGACGACGCCCGCATTGTCAAAACCGAGCGGGGCGACAATGCCGCCAAAAATGCCCGCGTCCACATCGCCACCTATCAAACGCTGGGGCTGGACGATGAAGAAGGCTTTGCCAGTTTTTTAAGCCGACATTACAGTGAAGACGCCTTTTCCGTCATCATCATCGACGAATGCCACCGTTCGGCCTGGGGCAAATGGTCGGAAATCCTGAAACGCAACCCCAACGCCATTCAGATCGGCCTCACCGCCACGCCCCGCAAACTCAAGGGTACGACTGCCGAAGACGATGAAATTACCGCCAACAACCACCAGTATTTTGGCGAACCCGCCTACGAATACAGCCTCGTGCAGGCGCAGGAAGACGGCTACCTTGCCGCTTGCGAAATCGTCCGGCGCAAAGCCGACATTGATGAAAAAACCTTCACCAAAGCGGAAATCCTGCAAGCCAAAGTCGTCGATATTCGCACCGGCGCACCACTGACCGAAGCCGATTTGAGCAAGGACGAATACACCGGCAAAGACTTTGACGACGAACTGTTCATCGAATTGCGCACCCCGAAAATGTGCGCGGACTTGTTCCGGCAACTCTGCGAAAACGACAACCCGGAACAAAAAGTCATCATCTTCTGCACCCGTGAAATCCATGCCGACCGCGTCGTGCAGGAGATGAACAACCTTTATGCCAACTGGTGCAAAGCGAACGGACGCGAACCCAGGGATTATTACGCCTTCAAATGCATGGGCGGGCCAAACAACGGCGCCGATTTAATCGAACCCATGCGCGGTTCTGACGAACGCGCCTTTATCGCCTGCACCGTGGATTTACTCGAAGCGGGCGTGGATATTGAATGCCTGAACGCGGTTGTGTTCTTCCGTTACCTGCAATCCTCCATCAAGTTTTACCAGATGGTCGGGCGCGGTACGCGCATTCACGAAGCCACGCAAAAATACAAATTCTGGCTTTACGACTACACCGACGTGACCCGGCTGTTCGGCACCGAATTCATCACCAAAGCGCCGCGTTCGGGCAAAGGTGATGGCGGCGGGGGGAACGGCGAGGGCGGCGACAATGGTGGCGGTGAAGAAGACGACCCGCCGCCCGTCGCGGAAATCGGCGGACAAAGCGTCATCATTACCCCGCAAGGCCACTTCATTCTGGTTTCACGCGATGGCAAGCCAACCCCGATTCCAGTCGATGAGTACCGCCGCGAAATGGTGGAGCGCGTTTTGCGCGAAGCCCGCAACCTCAACGATTTTCGCGCCCTGTGGATAGAAAGCCAGAAACGCCGCAGCCTGATTGACCACCTTTTGCGCGACAACCTCAGCCCCGAAACCCTCCGCGACATTGACCGAATGACCGACTGCGACCTGTTCGACCTCTTTGGTCATTACGGCTACCATGCCCGCGCCCTGAAGCGCGTGGAACGCGGCGCGTTTTACCTGCGCCGGAATGCGTCATGGTTTGACGACATGGATGGTAAAGCCGCCATCGTGCTCAAGAGCCTGGGCAGCCAGTTCGCCCAGGGCGGCACGGACGCGCTGGAAACGCCGTCGCTTTGGGAAGTGCCGGAAATCGCACGGGCGGGCGGACTGGATGCCTTGCGCGGTTTGGGCACCCCGGCGCAGGTGATGCTGGAAGCTAAGGGGAGGTTGTTTGGGGTATGAGTTGGGATATGAAGAAACTCACCGAAGTTGCTGAAGTCAACCCAAGGCGAAAAACCATTGAGCGTGCCGATGACAGGCTCACTTCGTTTGTGCCAATGGAGGCTGTTAATGATGTGCTCGGCGAAGTGACACAAACCATTTCCCGACCATTTGCGAAAGTCAAAAAGGGCTACACCTATTTTGAGGACGGTGATGTCGTATTTGCCAAAATCACGCCATGCATGCAAAACGGCAAACATGCAATTGTCGGCAACCTGATTGATGGCTTTGGGTTTGGTTCTACCGAATTTCATGTTATCCGTGCTTCGCAGGAAGTGCTGCCAGAGTGGATTCACTACTTTCTTCGTCGCAAGGAAACCTTGGATGCAGCGATAAAGACGTTCACGGGTACGGTCGGTCAACAGCGCGTACCGACTTCGTTTCTGGAAAATCTGGAAATCCCTGTTCCTTCCATCGACGAACAACGCCAAATCGCCGCCCGCCTGAAAGCGCAACTCGCCGAAGTGGAAACCGCGCGGCAGGCGGCGCAGGGGCAAGTGCGGGAAGTCCGTCTGCTGCAAAGCCGCCTGCTGCAAACCACCTTTGGAGTATTGGAAGATACCCCGGCGAAACTTGCCGAGGTGTTGAACGAAATTCAGACTGGCAAAAGTTTTCAGACAGCGGAAGTATTAGCCCGCCCGGACGAGCTTGGCGTATTGAAGGTCAGCGCCGTTTCTTGGTCTCGATTCCATGCCGAGGAAGCGAAAGCATTGAATGGCGATTACACGCCAGCCGAAAGGCACAAGGTCAAGCAAGGCGATTTGCTTATTTCCCGCGCAAACACAAGAGAACTAGTTGGCGCTGTCGTTCTTGTGGAACGCGATTACCCGATGCGTCTGCTCTCCGACAAAACCTTGCGATTGGTCGTCGATGAAAGTCGCGTAAGCAAGGCGTTCTTGCTGTACGCCTTACGCACTGAACAGGCACGCAAACACATTGAGCGTTATGCCACCGGAACCAGTGATTCAATGCGCAACATTTCGCAGGATGTCATCAAGGCAATTCCATTGAATCTGCCACCACTGAACAAACAACACCGCATCGTCGCCCGCCTAAAAACCCAACTCGCCGAAGTAGACGCCATCGCCCAAGCCGCTGCCCGCCAACTCGCCGAAATCGAACGCCTGCCGCAACGTATTCTCGCCCAAGCCTTCAACGAACAAGGAGCCGCCGCATGACCGAAAAGAAAATCAGCACACAACATCAAGCCACCTTCGACAAGCTCCGCCATCTGGATGACGAAGGCAACGAATATTGGCGCGCGCGTGACCTGGCGCCACTACTCGACTACCCGCAATGGCGAAACTTTGTGCCCGTGCTGGAAAAGGCGCGTGAAGCCTGTCGCAACAGCGGGCAGCGGGTGGTCGACCATTTTGCGGATGTGCGCAAAATGGTCGACATCGGCTCCGGCGCGCAACGCGAAGTCGCGGACGTGCGCCTGTCCCGCTACGCCTGTTACCTCATCGTCCAGAACGGCGACCCCGCCAAGCCTGTCATCGCCAACGGTCAAACCTACTTCGCCCTGCAAACGCGGCGACAGGAACTGGCCGACAACGTGAAGTTCGCGCAACTTTCCGAAGACGAAAAGCGCCTTGCCATCCGCAACGAACTGGCTGCCCATAACAAGCAGCTTGCCGCCGCAGCCAAAGATGCCGGTGTGGAAACCACGCTGGACTACGCTATCTTTCAGGATCACGGCTACAAAGGCTTGTATGGCGGTCTGGGCGCAAAGGACATCCATGCTCATAAAGGGTTGAAGAAAAGCCAGAAGATACTCGACCACATGGGCAGCACGGAACTGGCCGCCAATCTGTTCCGCGCCACGCAGACCGAAGAAAAGCTGCGCCGCGACGAGGTGAGCGGCAAAACAAACGCCAACCAGACCCACTATGAAGTAGGCCGCAAAGTGCGCCAGACCATCAAGGATTTGGGCGGTACGATGCCGGAAAAACTGCCCGTGCCGGACAGCAGCATCCAGCAACTCGAATCGACCAGGCGGAAACAACTGAAAAAGATGGACAAATGATGAACACGTCTTCATCTCCCCAACAACCCGCCGATTTTGCCGAAATCGCGCATCTCATCGTCGCTGCCCGGCAACGTGCCGTGCAGGCGGTCAATACCACGCTGATCGAGCTTTACTGGCAAATTGGTGAACGTATCAGCCACAAAATCACCACCTCGGAATGGGGCGATGGCGTGGTTGCGCAGCTTGCCCGCTACCTTGCCCAAACACAACCGGGGTTGCGCGGTTTTACCGCGCGCAACCTTTTTCGGATGCGGCAATTTTATGAGGCGTACCATGACGACAAATTAGTCTCGCCACTGGTGCGACAATTGCCGTGGACGCATCACCTCATCATCCTGAGTCAGAGCAAAGTCCCGGAGGAACGGGAGTTTTACCTGCGCATGGCGGTACGGGAAAAATGGAGCAAACGGCAACTGGAACGCCAATTTAAAACCGCCCTGTTTGAACGCAGCGTGTTGAACCCGGTAAAAGTGACGCCACTGGCGTCACAAATTCACCCGGAGGCGGAAACCATTTTTAAGGACAGCTATCTCGTTGAATTTCTTGGCTTGCCGCACACACATACTGAAGCCGATTTGCATCGTGGCCTGCTCTTGAAGCTGAAAGATTTTCTTATCGAGTTGGGTCGGGATTTTTGTTTTGTTGGCAGTGAATATCCCTTGCAGGTTGGCGGACGTGATTTCGCGCTGGATTTGCTGTTCTTCCATCGCGGCTTGAATTGTCTTGTGGCGATTGAATTGAAGGTCGGGCGTTTTGAGCCGGAATATCTGGGCAAACTCAATTTTTACCTCGAAGCTCTGGACAGGAACGTGAAAAAGCCGCACGAACGTCCGGCGATTGGCGTGTTGCTGTGCGCGAACAAGGATGATGAAGTGGTCGAGTATGCCTTGAGCCGCGCTACCTCGCCCGCGTTGATTGCCGAATACCAGACCAGGTTGCCGGACAAAACCTTGTTGCAGGCCAAACTGCGCGAGTTTTATCTGCAAAACACGTGCGACCCTGATGACGAAGAGGATTGACTCCATGCCTGCCCCCAAAACCATCGCTTCCACGCAATCGCTCTCCGCTTTCGTCAAAAGCATCTGCGACATCATGCGCCGCTCGAACTGCGCCAGCGCCTTGCAGTATGTGCCGGAACTAACGTGGATTTTGTTCCTGCGAATTCTGGATGCTCAGGAGACGCGCGAGCAGGAAAAAGCGGAAGCGGTGGGCGCGAAATTTACGCCCGCCCTGAAAAGTCCTTACCGCTGGCAGGATTGGGCTGCGCCATATTCGGACAGGCCAGACCACGCCAAAACGCCGGAAGGTAAACCTTTTGGCTGGATGCGGCGGGAATTGTTCGCCGCAGGCGAAGGCGCGTTGTTTGATTTCATCAACAACGATTTGTTGCCGCACCTGACACTGGGAAATTTTGCCAGCGCAAACCGCAAGCAGCACATCATCAGCCGCATCATGACCGCTGTGGAACGGGTGCGCGTGGATTCGGAAACCAATTTGCTCGATATTCTCGACAAAGTTCACGAAATCCATATCGACCATGTGGACGACACGCATTTCTTTACCTTGTCGCAGGTCTACGAAGACCTGCTGTTGAAAATGGGCGAGAAAAATTCCGACGGCGGACAGTTTTTTACGCCGCGTGAGGTCATCCGGGCAATGGTGCATACGGTCAATCCTGCGCCGGGACAAACGGTATACGACCCCTGTTGTGGCACGGGCGGTTTTCTCGCGGTTGCTTATGAGCACATTTCCCGTAAATTGGGCGCGTCTCCCGCCAGCACGGATATTGATGCCTTGAAGCACGATACTTTTTTCGGGCGCGAAAAAGAGAATCTTGTTTTCCCCATCGCGCTGGCAAACCTCGTTCTACACGGCATCGACTCGCCGAATTTGTGGCACGGTAATTCATTGACAGGCCGCGCCGCTTACGACGCGCTGTTCAAAAACGCGCCGCGCACTTTCGATGTCATCCTGACCAATCCGCCTTTCGGCGGCAACGAAGGAAAAGACGCGCAGAAAAATTTTGCGTTTGAAACCAGCGCCACCCAGGTATTGTTTGTGCAGAACATCCTGAAAGAGCTATCGCCGCAAGGCACCTGCGCCATTGTGCTGGACGAGGGTTTGCTGTTTCGCACCAATGAAAGCGCCTTCGTGGAAACCAAGCGCATGCTGACGGACAAATGCGATTTATGGGCGATTGTCAGTCTGCCGGGCGGAGTGTTTTCCACCGCCGGGGCGGGGGTAAAAACCAATCTGCTCTTTTTCACCAAAGGCAAAAAGACCGAAAAAATCTGGTATTATGACCTGTCGCGCATCAAGGTGGGCAAAAAAACACCGCTTACATTGGCGCATTTCGGTTTCGATAAAGAAGGCAATATTCTGCCCGACGAGAGCTTGCCCGCCACGCTTACGGCGGAGTGGCGACAAGAGCGCCACGCGGAAGAACATTTCCCAAGTTATGCCCGAATGCTGGCTCAACGCGGCGCGCCGGAAGGCAATAGTCGTTATTCATGGACACTGGATTTCGCCGTCCGTCGCGCCAAGGCACGCGCCGAAATACAGCCATTAAGGGAAAAAACAAACGCCATTCGGACGGAAGCAGTCCGTCTCAAGGAACGGCTCAAACATGCGAAAAAGGCAAAAACCAGCGACGCTGAACTGGTTGCGCTGGAAGCGCAGATACGCGAAAAAGACTTGGCAATCCGTGATTTGGAAACGCAAGCAACCGCGATTGACGCCGCCGTTTTTGACCTGAAAGCAGTAAACCCCAATGCTATCGCCCAAACAGATGAGCGCACGCCCGCGCAAATCATCCAGAACATCGAAGACCAGGGACGCATCGTTTCTACGGCTTTGCGGCAGCTTCGTGTGCTGCTGGAGATAAAAGCATGAGCGTAAACATGAAGGTAAGCCCGTGAAATCCGGCGATGTTGTCGGGCAGGCGTTGCTGCGCAAGCTGCAAACGAAATAAGCCATGCGCATCCTGAATATCCGCTTCCAGAACCTGAATTCGCTGGTGGGTGAATGGGTGATCGACCTGACGCATCCGGCGTATTTGTCCGATGGCATTTTCGCCATCACCGGGCCGACCGGGGCGGGGAAGTCGACCATTCTCGACGCCATTTGTCTTGCGCTCTACGGACGCACGCCCCGGCTCAGCAAAATCAGTAAGGGCGTGAATGAAATCATCTCCCGTCAGACCGGCGAATGTTTTGCCGAAGTGACTTTTGAAACCGGGGCGGGGCGTTATCGTTGCCATTGGAGCCAGCGGCGCGCGCGCGGTAAGCCGGATGGGGAACTGCAAGCGCCGCAACACGAAATTTCCGATGCGGCGAGCGGAAAAGTGATGGCGACAAAAATCCGGGAAGTGGCGGAACAAATCGAGGCCGCCACCGGCATGGATTTCGAGCGTTTCACCCGCTCCATGCTGCTCGCCCAGGGCGGGTTCGCCGCGTTTCTGGAGGCTTCTCCCGACGGGCGGGCGCCCATTCTGGAACAGATCACCGGCACGGAGATTTACAGCCAGATTTCCATCCGCACGCATGAGCGGCGTTCCGATGAACGCAAAAAGCTGGATGCCCTGCGGGACAAACTGGCGGGAATACCCTTGCTTGCGCCGGAAGTGGAACAGCAATCCGCAAACGAACTCACGCGGAAAACGGAACTGGATAACACGCGCTTACAACAAATTTCCCACAAGAATCAGGCCATCGCCTGGCTCGAAGGCATATTCCGACTGGAAACGGAATTGCAGTCGCTCATCCGGGAAAAGCGGACCCTGCAAACGCAGATGGAAACCTTCGCGCCGGAGCGGGCGCGGCTCGATGCCGCGCAGCGGGCGCTGGAACTGGCCGCCGATTACACCCGCCTGAGCGAAGCGAGGAAGGCGCAGGCAAGCGATCAACTCGCTTTGCGGGAGCATCGTGAATCGCTCCCCCGACACACCGAAGCCGCCCGGCAGGGCGAACGCGATTTGCAGGCGGCGACCCGGCAGCTTGAGGCAAACAAGGCGGAACAGCAGCAAACCTTGCCCATTTTGCGCAAGGCGCGCGAACTGGATACGAAAATCGCCGCGCAGGAAGCGCCCATCAAAACGGCGTCCGCCGCCATCGCGGAACAGGAAATCAGCCTCAAGGCATTGACGGCGCGTCAGGATAACGACATCAAGGCGTTGGAGGCGCAACGTAAAACCGGAGCAGCCCTGCGCCAGCAGTTGCAGGCCACGCAGGCGGATGGCGCGTTGGTGGAAGGCTTGTCCGGGCTGGCGGGGCGATTTGCGGCCTTGCAAACCTTGCATCGCCAGTTGGCGGAAAAACAGGACGAAATCATTGCCGCCGACAAAACCTTGCGGCAGGCGACAGCGCAGGTCGCGGAAAAACGGGCGGCGACGGCAAAGGAATCGCAACGGGCAGCCCTGCAAGCGTCGCTCGCCGAAAAACAGGCGGCATGGACAACATTGCTCGAAAACCGGACGCTGGCGGATTGGCGCAACCGTCAGATCGCGCTCGTCACCCGCGACCACACGCTCGCCAGAATGCGGGAAGCCGTGCGTGCCCGCGCGCAGGCGGAGCAGGCGCTGCGCGAACTGAGCCTGCGACAAACGGCGCTGGCCGCCGAAGCGGTCGCGCTCACCCACGCGCTTGCGAAGGATGTCGAACGACAGGGCGCGCTTGCCAAAGAGCGGGATTTACTGGAAACCCAGCTCAACCTGCTGCAAAAAATTGAAGACCTGCAAACGGCGCGTCACCAACTCCGGGATGGTGAAGCCTGCCCCTTGTGCGGCGCGTTGGAGCATCCGTTTGCGCGGGGAAACATCCCCTCCCCGAACGCAACCCGGCAAAGTCTGGAGGCGCTGAAACGCGAAATAAAAAGTGTGGAAGCGGCGATTGCCCAGACCGGAATCAAACAGGCGCAAGCGGACAAGGAGCGGGAACAGGCGACGCTTCGCCAGAAAGAACACGCTGAAAGTATCGCGGCGGCAGATCGTTTGCTGGGCGGTTTATTGACGGAAACGGGGGTGGAATTGAACGCCGCCGATGCCGCGCTGACCGAAAAGCTGGCGACCTTGCAGGCGGATAACGCCCGACAACTTGCGCAGAGCGCCCGCACGCTGGAGGCCGCCGAAGTTGCCGAAGCCGCGTTGAATGTTTTACACGCCGCGCTTGAGCAGGCCAGGGCGGCGGAAATACAGGCAGAGCGCGAGATTCAGGCTGCGGTTCACCAATGCGAGCGCGCTGCGGAACGGCTCGAACGACTGAAACAGGAGGCCGCCGCGTATCAGGCGCAAGCGCGTCAGGATTTGCAGCAGGCCATTGCGGCGGTGCAGCCCTTCGACATCGCCACGCTGACGGCGGACAAGCTGCAAGCGGTTCTCGAACAATTAACCATCCGGCGCGACCAATGGCTGACGCGGCAAAAAGAGAACACCGCACTCGAACAAAAAATCACCGCCCTGGAACAGCAAACGCGCTATCAGGCCGAGCAGATGCAAAACGCGGAACGCAAACTGGGTCAGCAACGGGAACAACAAGCCGGTCTTCTGCGCGAACGGGAAAATCTGCTTGCCGAACGGCAAAAAATATTCGGCGATAAAAAGACGGACAGCGAAGAAGCCCGCCTTGCCGCCGCCATCGAAACCGCCGAAAAAATGCGGGAAGCCGCCCGGCAAAAACAGAGCGCGGTGACGCAAACGCTTCAGCAATGGAACACCCGCATCGACACGCTGGAAAAGGCGATCAAGGCGCGGGATGCGCAACTGCATGAATTAAACGCCGACTTTCTGACGCGCTTGCGCCTTGCCGGGTTTGCCGGTGAAGCCGACCATCAGGCCGCCAGCCTGCCGGAAAATGAACGCAAACATCTGGCGACGACGGCGCAAAAGCTCGCGGAGAAAAGCGCCGAAATCGCGGCGAAAGAAGTGGAAAAAACCGGCCTGCTGGCGACGGAGCGCGAAAAGCGATTAACCGCTCAATCCGTCGAGGAACTGAAAACCGAACGCGATGCTTTGGCGGACGAGCAAAAACAACTCCAGCAAGACATCGGCGCGCTGCGGAAAAGTTTGCGGGACAACGAAAACCTGAAGCAGCAATACGCCGTGCAAGCGGAAGCGATTACGGCGCAACAACGCGAATGCGCGCGTTGGGAGGCGTTGCATGAATTGATTGGTTCTTCCGATGGCAAAAAGTACCGCAATTTCGCTCAAGGGTTGACCTTTGAAATCATGATTGGCCATGCCAACCGGCAATTGCGGAAAATGACCGAGCGTTACCTGCTCACGCGCGATGACGACAACCCGCTGGAACTGGGCGTCATCGACAATTATCAGGCGGGCGAAATCCGCTCCACCCGCAATCTTTCCGGCGGCGAAAGTTTTATCATCAGCCTTTCGCTGGCGCTGGGGCTGTCCCATATGGCCAGCCGGAATGTCCGGGTGGATTCGCTGTTTCTCGACGAAGGTTTCGGCGCGCTCGACGAAGAAGCCCTGGACACCGCGCTGGAAACCCTTGCCGGTTTGCCGCAGGACGGCAAGCTGATCGGCATTATTTCCCACGTTCCGGCAATCCGGGAACGCATCGGCGTCCAGATACACGTCACGCCGCAAACCGGCGGTCGCAGCCGAATCGACGGGCCGGGATGCGGCAATGGGCCAACGCTTGCCGCGCCGTTGACATGAAAAAACGCGCCGCGCCAAACCCGCGATTCAGGTTTGACGCGATGCATTTTTACGGCGGATTAACCCGGATTCAACCGGGACCCAGTTTGTTGCCGCATTCGCCGCAAAAGAAGTCGCCGGGCGTAATGGGGGTCTGGCATTTGGGGCAAAGGCTGGCGGCGGGTTGATCGTTTGTCGCCGGAGCCGTTGGCGCAACCGGCGGCGTTTCGGCGGCTTCCGTCTGAGCGGGCGCGGCTGCCCGGGTCGCAGTTTGCGTTTCAGCGGCTGCGGCTTCCTGTTGCTGACGGCGGAGTTCCCGTGCTTCTTCCAGTCGTCGTTTGGATTCTTCCTTGATGGCCTGCGCTTTCTCCCGCGCTTCCGCCAGCCGTTGGCCAATCAGTTTTTCTGTTTCAGTCGGGTCGAGGTCGGCGGAAAGTTTGCGATAAATCAGGTTCAGTCCCAGCAGAAACACGGCGTTCAAGGCGCTGAATGCCAGCACGAACAACACGCTGCCGCCGAATGCGACAGCCCTCAGGTAATTTATGCCGTCGGTGTTATAACCGTAAAGACGGTAAAGCGGATTGAAGGAGAGGTTGGGGGTAATGTCCAAAATGGCGCCGGAAAGCCCCGCCACGGAGAAAAAGCCCAGGCCGAGAATACCGCCCAATACGACACTGCTGACCAACAGCAGGAGCAAATAGAGCAATATCAGGCTGACCAGCAAATCCGCCGTGCGTCTGGTTGCGATTTGCCAGAGCATGGCGAGTGCGTTCTGGATGCTGGCGCCGTTCCAGATGGCGGGGGCGGCCATGGAAAAGGCCACGGAAAGGCTGAACAGCAGGAAGCCGCTCACAACGACCAGCACGGGGAAAACCACGGCGTAAAGCGCCGGGCCAATGCCGGGGATTTTGCAAATGAACAGGAGGATTGCCATCAGGATGTAGACAATCAGCACGACCACAAAAGCGCACAGCGCCACGGCGAAAATCCGCAAGGCGGCAGGCACGCTATCCAGCACGGCCAGCAACATCGGGCGCACCGGCAGTTCCTGCGCCTGATCCATGAGGGTCAGCCCCACGGCGGAAACGCCGCAATAACCCACCAGCGCCGCCAACAGGGTGAATATTGCAGGGATAATCCCGGTCTCCATCGCGATTCCCAGCCTGACGCCCAGATACGTCAGAAGCAAAGCGGCGCCAAGAAAAATGATCGACAACAATACGGCGCGCCAGTTGCGCAGCCCTTCAACCGCCCGCAGCAAACTCCCATACCGGGCGCTGCTGACGGACAGACCTGATGATGCTTGAGTCATGATGCTTCCTTCATGTTGAAAATGGATGCTGCAAAGATGATCGACGAGGGAGTGTAATGCAAAATTGTTAGTCGGTGCGGACGCTTCATTTTTGACGTCGACAGGGTTGCAGGGAACGTGGATACCCTCACCGGGAGGCTGCCGGAATCGCCGGATACCCTGCATTCCGCGATGCGCTAAAATGATGTCAGCAGAATTGGACGGGAGATCCTTCTTCTGCGCCGTCGGTTTAAAACTGGAGGCAGTTTGCAATGAACATACGAACTTTAATCTTGTTCGCCGCCTGCGTGGCGGTATTGCCCATGCAATCCGGAATGGCCGCCGACGCTACGCCGGGCGCGCTCACCGGAACGCTGGAAAAAGCCAGGACAACCGGGGCGATTGTCATCAGTTATCGGCTTGCCAATGTGCCGTTTTCCTACCTTGACGATACTTTTCGACCTACCGGCTATGCCAAGGAACTGTGTGATCGCGTGGTCGATACAATCAAACAGGAATTCTCCCTGCCGGAACTGAAAACCATCTATCTGCCAGTGCGGGCCGATGACCGCATCAGCGCGTTGCGCAGGGGCGCCATTGATCTGGAGTGCGGTTCCACCACCGATACCCCGGAACGACGCGAACTCGTCGATTTTTCCCTGGCCTATTTCATTGCCCATATTCGCCTGCTGGCGCCCAAAAGCGCGCATATCCGGGATTTGAATGATCTGGTGAATAAAAACCTTGTCGTCACCACGGGCACGACCGCCGAGAACGTCATCCGGGAAAAACTGAAACACGCCCATTCCGGCATCCGGCTCCTGCAAGGCAAAACCCACTCGGATGCTTTCCTGATGGTCGAGAGCGGCCGCGCCGCAGCCTACGCGACGGACGACATATTGCTTGCGGGGCTGATCGCCAATTCGCGCCACCCCGATGCTTACGAGATTGTCGGCCCGCCGTTGAGCAGCGAGAGTTATGCAATCATGATGCGAAAGGGCGATGCGCAGTTGAAAGCCGTTGTGAACCAGGCGCTCACCCGCTTGATGCTCTCCGGCGAAGCGCCGAAACTCTACAATCGCTGGTTCATGACCCCGATTCCACCTTCCGGCGTCATCATCAATCTGCCGATGAGCGCCGAACTGAAAAACATCTTCACCAGCCCGGAGGAAAAACCTTGAGGCGCGACCACCCCAATCCTGTACGATGCGGCTGAGGCGTTGTTTATGTAGCACAGAGGAATAATTTTAATGACAAAAGCAAAAGGCGCGGGGTTGACCCTGCGGCTCGACCCGGAGAAAAAAGCGTTGCTGGCGGAGGTGACGCCACTGGCGGAGGCCGAACCGATTGACGAGGCGTGGCTGATCGAAGAAGTGCGGCGTTTCGGGCGTTTGCGCTATCTGCCACAGGCGGCAACCGGGTTACTGGGGCGTTATAACGCCGGAGAAGCGATGGCCGATTTCGTCATCGCCCGGATGATCGACGCGGAATTCAAGCTGCGCATGAGCGGGGACGCGATGGAGGTGACGCTGGACATCACCCCGGCGCAGGGCGGCGCGGCGCTGACCCGTTCGCAGCTTTTACAGGCGTTGGCGGAAAAGGGCGTTAAAAAAGGTTTGTTGCCGGAGGCGCTGAATCAGGCGCTGGAATGGGCGCAAACGACGGACGCCGAAATCGCGCAAAGTTTCGTCATTGCCCGGGGAAAACAGCCCGAAGCGGGGCAGGACAGTGTTTTTGAACGTCTGATTCCTGAAGCGAGGGACCGTCGCCCGAAGATTTCAGCCCAGGGTTTGATTGATTATCGGGAGATGGGCGAGATTCCGGCCGTGCATGTCGGCGACGCGCTGATCCGGCGTCATCCGCCCACCTCCGGCACACCTGGCTATACGACATTGGGCACGCCGGTTGCCGCCAAAGCGGGGCAGGTCATTCCCTTTGCCGAAAAACTCACTGGCGTGGCGGTCAGCCCGGATGATCCCGACCTGCTTATCGCCAGTCTCACCGGTCAGCCGGTGATCGTCAAGAATGGCGCGCTGGTCGAGCCGGTCATTACCCTGCCTGCCGTCAACATGGCCAGCGGCAATGTCGAGTTTGAAGGCAGCGTGCATATCAAGGGCGATGTCAGCGCCGGAATGACGGTGAAGGCCGGCGGCGACATCGAAATCGGCGGCATGGTGGAAAACGCCACTCTGGAAGCGGGCGGCAGCATCCTGATTAAAGGCGGCGCGCTGGGCGCGATAGATCAGGATGGCGGGCAGCATGGGCAGATGCACGGGATACGCTGCGCGCACGATTTTCAGGCCGCCTATACGCAAAAAGTCCGCATCGAGGCGGGCGAGAACATCATCATTGCTGACATGGCGATGCAATGCGAACTCATTGCCGGACAGCATATCCGGCTGGGGCACGGGCACAAGGGGCATCTGATCGGCGGACGCGCGCAGGCCATGCTTTCCATCACGGCAAAAGTGCTGGGTTCGCCCAACCGCATCCGCACCCTGTGTCAGATTGGCGTGGATCCCGAACTGGCGAAGCATGCCAGGGCGCTTGCGGCGGAACGCTCCGGCTATGAAACCCGGCTGCTGGAATTCTCCAAGCTCCTTGCCTTCGCCGCGAAGAATCCAGCCCGATTCAGCCCGGAACAGGTGGGTAAAATACGCGAAAGCACGGCCTTCCTGTCGGCTGAAATCGCCCGCGTTCGGACAGATGAGAATGCGCTGGCTGAACAAATCGAGCTGGCCAAGGATGCCCGCGTCATCGCCGAAGAAACCCTCTATGAAGGCGTGGAAGTGCATTACGGCCATTTGCGCTATCAGGTTGCCCGTGACAGTGGCGCGGCGCAAATCGTTCTGGCGGGCGAGGTTCTGGAGTTGGCGGCGCTATGATGTCAGGATTGGAAATCGGCATGAACATGTCGTTGCCGCTTACATATTGGAGGTTGTTGCGATGAAAAAAATCAAGTGGACATATGCCGTGTTATTTATTGGTCTGACGCTGTTGTGGTTGATTGCCGAACAACCCTGGGCGCAATCCTACAGTCTGTTTACTTTTCGCGCGATGCTGGTTAATTACACCGGTATTCTCGTTATGGGCGCGATGAGCCTGGGCATGATACTGGCCCTGCGTCCGGTATCCGTGGAGCCGCTGCTGGGCGGACTGGACAAAAGTTATCGTCTGCATAAATGGTTGGGCGTTACCGCGCTGGTGATTGGCATCGTGCACTGGCTTTGGGCGACGGGTTTCAAGTGGGCGGTGGGCTGGGGCTGGCTTACGCGCCCCGCGCGCGGCCCGCGTCCGCAGGCGGACGGGTTTTTCATGCAGTTTGTTCAGGATATGCGTGACCCGGCCGAACACTGGGGCGAATGGGCGTTTTACATCGCGGCGGCGCTGATTGTGCTGGCGCTGATTAAACGGTTTCCCTATCGGTTTTTTTTCAGCGCCCACCGCCTGATTGCCATTGTCTATCTGGTGCTGGTGTTTCATAGCGTGGTGCTTATCAAATTTGATTACTGGCAAAGCCCCGTGGCGTGGGTGATGCTGTTACTGATGCTCGGCGGCGTGGTGGGCGCGGTGATGAGCCTCATCCGCAGAATCGGCCACCAGCGTCGGGCGCTCGGCACGGTCGAGGCGCTGGAGCACGACGCGGCCAACCGGATATTGAAAGTGGATATACGCCTTGCCCGCGACCATTGGGAAGGGCACGCCGCCGGACAGTTTGCCTTCGTCACTTTCGGCGATGGCGAGGGCGCGCATCCGTTCACGATTTCGTCGGCGTGGAACAAAGACGGTTTGTTGAGTTTCCGCATCAAGGAATTGGGGGATTACACCGCCCGTCTGCCCGCCACCCTCAGGACAGGAGATGGCGCGACGGTCGAGGGGCCATACGGCTGTTTTCATTTCGAGAGCGACAAACCACGCCAAATCTGGGTCGCGGGCGGCATCGGCGTTACCCCCTTCATTGCCCGGCTGGAAGAACTCGCGCGGCAGGACGGCAAAGCGGGGAACATGGTGGATTTGTTCTACAGCGCGCACAAACCGGACGCGGCATTTGTCAGCCAGTTGCGGCGACTGGCGGACGCGTCCGGGGTGACGCTGCACCTGATTGACAGCGAGCGCGACGGCAAGCTCGACGTTGCGCGTCTGTGCGAAACAGCACCTGCATGGAAAGACGCCTCGCTATGGTTCTGCGGGCCGACCGGTTTTGGGCATAGCCTGCGCCAGGGATTGGCCGCGCGCGGATTTGAGGCGCAACACTTTCATCAGGAATTATTCGATATGCGGTGACCAGGGATCAGGTATCAGATGTCAGGTATCAAAGGCAGGGCGCTCCGGGATTGATGCCTGATACCCGATCCCTGATACCTGATTATTCCAGCGCAAACTGCGCCTTCAGCCAGAAGGTGCGTCCCGGCTCGTTGACGCGGGTGGTTTGCGCGTAACCGGAGACATCCGCGCCGCTTTTGCTGATGGCTTCCGCATAGGTTTTGTCAAACAGATTATCGACGCCAAAAGTGATGCGGGTGTTTTTGCGCCAGCGATAGCCGCCATTGACGGAAAACACGCCGAAACCGGCGGTTTTGCCCAGATCCTGCCCGACGATGTTGCCCTGATGCAGCGCGTAGCGGTTTTGCCGGGCAACGAGGCGCAGCAGGGTGCCCGCCGACCATTTGCCGTTATCCCAATCCAGCATGAGTCGGCCTTCCAACGGCGGCATCTGTCCGAGCGCGTGATGGTCGCTGTTGTTTTCGCCGTGTACGTAAGCCACGCTCGCCCCGGATTTCCAGTTGGGCGCAAAACGGTAATCGACGCCCGCCTCGCCGCCCCAGGTGGTGGCGTCGATGTTGCGGGCGATGGTGACGGCGCGAGGGCTTCCCATCATCGCGGCGGGTTTGCCGTAACTGTTTTCAATCAGGATGTAGTCGTCAATCCTGTTGTAGAACGCCGAAGCGAATCCTTGCCAGTCGCCGGATTGCCAGGTGACGCCGACATCCAGTTGGGTGGTTTTTTCCGGGTCGATTTTGTCGAAGACGGTCAGGCTGGCGGCGTTGTTTTGTCCGGCGGCTTCTTTCATCAATTCCCAGAAATCCGGCGCGCGTTCACTATGACCCAGACCCGCATAAAAAGTGCTGTTCGTGGAGAAATCGCGCTCGTAACGGATAAAGCCGCTGCCCAATGTTTCCTTGCGCGTCTGGTTTGCCGTGGGATTGGGGCGCTTATTGGGCATCATGCTGCTGCCAAGGTTGAACGACTGCCGCTTGTCCTTCGCCTGCCAGCGGTCGCCGCGCAAACCGGCAATCAGCCGGTCGTCGGCATTCATCTGCCAGGTGAGTTCGGAAAAGAGACCGTAATTGTTGAAACGCAGATTGTCGACGCGCTTCTGGTTTCGGTAATACGTCGGTGTTCCGCTACGACCACCGCTGCGTCCGCGATGCACGTTTGCCTGCTGGTCGACGCCGACAATCCATTGCAGACGGTCGGCGGGGATCAGGGTAAACGCCAATCGCCCGCCCGTGGTTTTGCGGTCGGGATTGCTCGCCATCGCCATGCCGCTTGTGTGGCGCAGGCTGTAATTGTCCATCACATGGTCGATGTAGTTGTAATAGGCGCTGGCTTCGATCTTGTCCAGCACGCCGCCGATGTGCGCTTTCTCGAATTTCAGCCCGTAGTTTTCGCGGTCGAACTTGCTGCCATCCATGCCCCGGTCGGCATAGGCGGCCTCGGCCCTGCTCCTGACGGCGGAAAATTCCAGACGGGTGTCTTTATCCGGCGTCCAGCCCAGAATGGCGGTGGCGCTTTCGCGCTCGTAACCGGAATGCACGCGTTGCCCGTCGCCATCCTTGTAGTCACCCGAACGGGCGTGTGTGAGGATGCCCTGCACGTAACCCAGCGGCGTGCCGCCTTTCACGTCGAGAAATTCATCGTGGCGGTCGGAACTGGCAACGGTCAACGCGCTGTTAACCCGCCAGCCGGGTTCGGCAAAATAGGTCGGCGCACGCTGGAACAACACGGAACCGGCGGAGGCCGGGCCGTAAAGCACGCTCTGCGGACCTTTCAGCAGCGTCACCTGGTCATAGCTGTCGGGGAAAATATAGGCGGTGGGCGGATCCATGCGTCCGCCGCAACCGCCGAGAATCTGTTCGCCATCCAGCAGGATGTTGAGGCGTGAGGCGGCCATGCCGCGAAACACCGGGTCGCCGTCCGTACCGCCTTTGCGGATGACGCTCATGCCGGGCAGACTTTTCAACAGGGCTGCGCCGTCATTGGCGGGCAGGGGTTGTTGCGGCGCGCGCGGATCGAATTCGACGCGCAGCGGCAGGCGCATGGGCGGCGCGGTAACGACAATGGCATCAAGAGGCGTGTCAACAGGGACAGAGGCAGGCTGCGCTTCTTCGTGTACATGCACATGCTCCTGCGCGGCGAGCCGGGTTGAAAAAACGAGGGGAAACGCGGCGGCTACGGCGAGCGCCAGCGGAGAAAAACGGTAAGACATTGCGGGATTTCCTTCAAAAAAATTTATCCTTGTATTCCTGCTGCACAGGAACAGACCAGCACGCCGAACGTCGTCGGCGTTGCTGCAAAAAAATCAAAAGGGGGAAGAATCAGGCGAAGGAAACCGGCGGCGCGTGTTTCGGCGCGTGACGCGAGTCGGGCGCGGCGGGTTGAAAACCGGCGGCGTTTGCCGGCAGGAAGACGGTCGTTGCAGGTTCGGGCGGCGGAAAGGAAAAGGCGACGACCGGCAACGAAACGCCAGCCTGAAAGAGGCAGAAAGGACAATGTGCCCCCATGTCGGGCAGGTCGCCATGCGCGGGATGCGGCTCCCCTTCCACGCTGACGCTGCTCATGCCTGCCGGGGTGCAAATCTGAAGCGTAATGGTTTCAGATGGCGACTGACCTTGCGTCAGTCGTTCCTGCGCGTGCAGATTACCAATGCCCATAGCCGTCAGTTGCAGGCAGATTGCCAGCAGGGCCAGAAGGGCAAAACCACGCGAATGGCGGCGTGAATCGTGGAGAAGGGTATGCAGGTCGAAACGCATCGGCGGATTATAGACGAGAAATCCTGCCGGAGTGGGGCTGACGTTTCTCCCGTCAGGGCAATCGCACACGCAGATGTCGTCAGCTTTTGAGGAAACGCGTTGGCAATCAGCGGTTGATGAGGGGGCAGTATCGTTTGCGGTGCTGCACGCCAAAAAGTCGAACGCGCCGACCAACGGCGCGAATGCCTCCTGGAATCGCAGCCTGAGCGGGTTCAGGCAGGGCGGGTTCAGGTAGGGCGCTTTCTCCGAAAGCGCCGCATGTTACTAACGTTCTCGTTGGTAAAGTCATATAGAATCATAAAAAACAACAATTGAATCAATGGTGTACGTTGCGGTTCAAATGACTTTACTTTCAAGATTGTTAGTAAACAAACGGCGGTTTCGGAGAAACCGCCCTACCTTGCACCGCAGGTCAACGACGGCGGTTTTTTCGATCCCGCCCTACCTGCCGTCATTCCCTTGCAGGGGAATGACGGTGTTTACGGCCAGGGCCTCGGAGTCAGTTAAATGCGATTGCCCTGTTTCTCCCGTCTCTTGCTCTGTGCGCAGATGTCCTACAATACGGCCTTTCCGCTTCTCTCTTTGGAGCTTTCATGACATTCAAGGTATTCATCGACGGTCGCCACGGCACAACCGGCCTCAAAATTGACGAACGGCTTTCTGTGCGTTCGGAGATTGAAATTCTCGCCATCTCCGAGGCGGAGCGTAAAAATCCGGTGGCCAGGGCGGCATGCATCAATGCTGCCGACGCCGTGTTTCTCTGCCTGCCAGACGCCGCCGCGCGGGAATCCGTCGCCCTGCTGGCGTCCGACAACACCCATACCCGCATCCTGGACGCTTCTACCGCGCACCGCACCCATCCCGACTGGGTATATGGCCTGCCGGAACTGGATGGCGGGCAACGCGAACGGGTCAGGAAGGCCCGTAAAGTGGCTGTCCCCGGTTGCCACGCCTCCGGTTTCATCCTGCTCATGCACCCGCTCGTCGCGGCCGGTATCGTGCCCGCCGATTACCCGGCCAGCGCTTATTCCATCACCGGTTATACCGGCGGCGGCAAGGAAATGATCGCCAGTTACGAAACGCCGCAAACGCTGCCCGACGCCATGTTGAGTCCGCGTTTTTACGCGCTGGGTCTTACGCATAAGCACCTGCCGGAAATGCAGGCGATGACCGGACTTGCCGCCAAACCCCTGTTTACGCCCATTGTCGGTAATTTTGCGCAGGGCATGGTGGTGGCCGTACCGCTGTTGCCCCGCTTGCTCGCCAAGCCTTATGCGCCGGATGATCTGCATGCCTTCTACAGCGAGTATTACGCCGGAGAAGGGTTTATCCGCGTCATGCCACTCGATCCCGCTCTGGCGCTGGAGAACGGCTTTTTGCCCGCCACCGCCTGCAATGGCGCGAACCGGGCGGAAATTTTCATCTTCGGGCACGGCGAACAAATGCTCGTCGCCGCCCGTTTTGACAATCTGGGCAAAGGCGCGTCCGGCGCGGCGATTCAGTGCATGAACCTGATGCTTGGATTGCCGGAAGACAGCGGACTGAAAGCGGAAAGCTGAGAAAGTGGGCGCGCTTTGCGCTGCCCGTGGTATTATCAAAATTCACAACGGGGGCGACCTGGCTTCGACGTGGGTTGCAAAGCAGCGTTGTGCATGCCGAGGTTTCAGTCACCTCGTAAATCCGCTGAAAATCAATAAACGCCAACGACGAGCGTTTCGCTCTAGCCG
>JAISRR010000025.1 GCA_031273565.1 Zoogloeaceae bacterium
TGTAGGACTTGCTGTAACACTTATCAAAGTATTCAGCTAAAAAAAATCACAAAACCGGGCCACCCCCCCGTTTTTTCACCCCGGCCTTACGCCCCCCAAACCCCTCCCCGGCCCTCCCCTTATCAGGGGAGGGAGCAACACATCCCGCCACTTCCCCCCTGATAAGGGGGGATTAAGGGGGGTTGGGGTTCGAGGGGGTTTTTCTGTCCCCTTGTATGTTCTGTTTGCCTGCCAAAGCGATAGAATTTTTCTGTTTTGACAGGCCCGGTCGGGCAGATCGTCATCCCCTTGGGACACCAGGCCCGTGGGAGAGCCTGGAGCGTCCAGCCGGGTTTTTACGCAGAACCCGAACGGTTGTCTGGGCTCCTCTGGAGGGGTGGCAGGCGCAGCCTGACGGGGTGGTTGGAGGTTACAAGATATCGATCCACAGGGCAATGCGGCGGATTTGCCTGAATGAACATCAGAAATAAGTTGTTGCTGGCGTTTCAGTGTTTCAAGGGCGGTTTGAATTGCCGATCCCTTGCGCCACCCAGAGCATGAGCGCGTCCATCGCGTTTTGTCCGGCGGCGGCGTTGGGGTGGTTGATGAAAAACGTGACCGCGTAGCGCCGGCCCCGGATGTCCTGAATGTAGCCCGCAGCGGTTTTGACGCCATCCAGCGTGCCGGTTTTGATGCGGGCGCGGTTTTCCGCCGCCGTGTGGTTCAGGCGTTTTTTCATGGTGCCATCCTGCCCGGCGATGGGGAGCGAGGCCAGAAGTTCCGGCATCGCCTCGCTTTGCCAGGCGGCATGCAGCAGGCGGGCAAGGTGGGCGGCGCTGATGCGCTCCTGACGGGAAAGCCCGGAACCATTTTCCAGCACCAGTTCCGGGAATTCCAGCCCTTTCCGGCGCAGCCAGTCCTGTACCCGGAGCCGGGCTTTTTCTTCCGTCGCGCCGCCTTTATCGTTTTTATCGCCGTTATTCCGGTTCCCCAGTGAGAGGAACAACTGACGCGCCATGACATTGTTGCTCCACTTGTTGACGTCGCGGATGATTTCGGCCACGGGCGGGGATTCCTGGCTGACCAGAAGCTTGGCCCCGGGCGACAGGACGCCCGCTTTCACCTGACCGCGCAAGGCGCCGCCCTGCTCTTTCCACAAGGCGCGAAACAAGCCTTCCACATGTCGGTCGGCGGGCAGGGGGGCAAGGGCAAGGGTGGTTTCTCCGCAGGATACCGGGTACGCGCCGCTGATCGAAAGCTGGCCGGGATGATCGCGGGCAGGCGTGTAGCGAATGGCGAGCTGGTCGCGCCAGCCGTTGCAGCCGCCTTTGCCGGGCGTGAGTCTGGCGTCTACCCACAGGTTTTCGCTGGGCGTCTCAAGCCACACTTTGATGGCGTCGTCTTCGGGCCGGAGGGTAAAGCGCAGGGCGCGAAAATCCATCAGCAACCCGTCCGGCCCCACGTTGTAGGCGCGCATGGGACGATTGTCGAACGCCGCGGGGTTGTAGGGCGGCACGTTGAACACCGAACGATCCAGAATCAGGTTGCCTTCAATATGCTGCACGCCCCGCGCGCGCAACTGGCGCAGCAAGGTCCATAAATGCTCCATCGTCAGCTTGGGGTCGCCGCTGCCTTTCAGATACAGGTTGCCACGCAGGCGGCCATCGGGATCGGGCGTGACATCGGCCCAGATGCCGGTTTTCCAGGTTGTGGCGGGGCCGAGAATTTCCAGCGCGGCGTAAGTCGTGACGAGCTTCATCACCGAAGCCGGATTCATGGCAGCCTGAGCGTTGTGGCTGATGAGCGGCGGCGCGTCGGCAGGCGCGTCCAGCGCCAGAACCGTTACCGCGACAGCCTGCTCGGGAATTCTGGCGGCAGCCAGCGCCTGAGTGACAGCGGGCGGAAGGCTCTGGGCCGGGAGGGATGCCGCCCAAAAGAGGAGGGCCACAGAAAAAAGCAAACGAGGCATGCGCGTCAATACACCATGAAAGCGTTGAAGTCAGGCCGTCAGCTTATCCAGCCTGAAGCGGCTTGGCAAGCCTTCATGTCTTTCGGGAAGAAATAATGATAAAAATCTTCTCTTCGGCTCTTGAAATCTTCCGGGGTCGCCCCTATCATTAGCACTCGTTGGCGGTGAGTGCTAACAAAATGTTGGCGCTTTACCTTTTGTCATTTTCGTTTTTCAAAAAAAGAGGAGTCTGTTCCATGAAAATCCGTCCTTTGCACGACCGCGTGATTGTCAAGCGCGTTGAAGCTGAACTCAAAACCGCCTCGGGCATCGTGATTCCCGATTCCGCTGGCGAAAAGCCCGATCAGGGCGAGGTGCTGGCGGTCGGCCCCGGCAAACGCGACGATTCCGGCAAGATCATCACCCCGGATGTGAAAGTGGGCGACAAGGTGCTGTTCGGCAAGTATGCCGGTCAGACCGTCAAGGTCGATGGTCAGGAAGTTCTGGTCGTGCGCGAAGAAGACATCGTGGGCATTCTGGAAGCCTGAGGCTTGTCTTTTCACGTTTCACCCATTCAAAGTATTTAGAAACAGGAGATTCAAATGGCAGCTAAAGAAGTCAAATTCGGCGATTCCGCCCGTGCCCGTCTGGTCGAAGGCGTCAACATTCTGGCCGACGCCGTCAAGGTAACGCTCGGCCCCAAGGGTCGCAACGTGGTGCTGGAGCGTTCCTTCGGCGCGCCCACCGTCACCAAGGATGGCGTGTCCGTCGCCAAGGAAATCGAACTGAAGGACAAATTCGCCAACATGGGCGCGCAACTGGTGAAGGAAGTGGCTTCCAAGACTTCCGACATCGCCGGCGACGGCACCACGACGGCCACCGTGCTGGCGCAATCCATCGTGCGCGAAGGCTTGCGCTATGTGGCCGCCGGCCTGAACCCGATGGATCTGAAGCGCGGCATCGACAAGGCCGTGATCGCCACCATCGAAGAACTGAAGAAAATTTCCAAGCCCTGCACCACCAACAAGGAAATCGCCCAGGTCGGCTCCATTTCCGCCAACGCCGACGCCTCCATCGGCGACATCATCGCTCAGGCGATGGAAAAAGTAGGCAAGGAAGGCGTGATTACCGTTGAAGACGGCAAGTCGCTGGATAACGAACTGGACGTGGTCGAAGGGATGCAATTCGATCGCGGCTACCTGTCGCCCTATTTCATCAACAACGGCGACAAGCAGCAGGCCATTCTGGAAAATCCCTATGTGCTCCTCTTCGACAAGAAGATTTCCAGCATCCGCGACCTCCTGCCGATTCTGGAACAGGTCGCCAAGGCTTCCCGTCCGCTCCTCATCATCGCGGAGGATGTCGATGGCGAAGCGCTCGCCACGCTGGTGGTCAACAACATTCGCGGCATCCTGAAGACCGTTGCTGTTAAAGCCCCCGGCTTTGGCGACCGCAGGAAGGCCATGCTTGAAGACATCGCTATCCTGACCGGCGGCACGGTGATTTCCGAAGAAACCGGCCTGACGCTGGAAAAGGCCACCCTGAAAGACCTGGGACAAGCCAAACGCATCGAAGTGGCCAAGGAAAACACCACCATCATCGATGGATCGGGCGACGCCGCCGCGATTGAGGGCCGCGTGAAGCAAATCCGCGTGCAGATTGAAGAAGCCACCTCCGACTACGACCGCGAAAAACTGCAGGAACGCGTGGCGAAGCTGGCGGGCGGCGTGGCCGTCATCAAGGTGGGCGCGGCGACCGAAGTCGAAATGAAGGAAAAGAAAGCCCGTGTCGAAGACGCCCTGCACGCCACCCGCGCTGCGGTGGAAGAAGGTATTGTTCCCGGCGGCGGCGTTGCGCTCCTGCGCGCCCGCGCCAATGTGGCCGCCAGTCTGAAGGGTGACAACCACGATCAGGAAGCCGGTATCAAGATCGTGTTGCGCGCCGTTGAACAACCCCTGCGCGAGATTGTCACCAATGCGGGCGAAGAACCTTCCGTGGTGGTCAACGAAGTCGTCAAGGGCAAGGGGAACTTCGGTTACAACGCCGCTACTGGCGAATACGGCGACCTCGTGGCGACCGGCGTGCTCGACCCCACCAAGGTCACGCGCTCCGCGCTGCAAAACGCCGCTTCCGTCGCCGGCCTGATCCTGACCACCGACGCAATGGTGGCCGAACTGGTCGAAGACAAGCCCGCCGGTGGTCTCCCCGACATGGGGGGGATGGGTGGCATGGGTGGTATGGGCGGCATGGGCATGTAAATTCGCCCTTTCCGCTTTACTGCGACACACGGCGTCCTGTCTTTCGGCAGGACGCCGTTTTTCTGCCCTCCAATCCCGAATTAGAGGAAGATAATGCCCTATGACTTCTGACTTCAAAAACCGGATCCTCGCCAATCCAAAATATGGACAATTTATCCGCGAGCGGCGCGTCGTCGCCGGAAAATTTGCCCTGCTGGCCTGCCTCGTTTTTACCGATTACCTCGCCCTGCTGATGGTCGCGCCGGACTGGATGGCGCATCCGCTCTGGGACGGGCGCATAACGCTGGCGCTGCCGGTAACGCTCTGGCTGATTGTGTTCATGATCGCGTTGGCCCGACGCTACGCCGCCTGCGCCGAACAGGTTTTTGACCGGCAACTCGACACCATTCTCGATGAGGTCAGGCGTGCGCCCTGATTCCTTTCTGATGCGATTCGCGTTCCAGTCGGGCGCGGCGGCGATGGCCTGGATGGCAATACCCGTCTGGGCGGAGACGCAGGAGCGGCAACCGGCAAGTTTGAGCGCCATCGCCGCCTGCGTCGTCACCCTGCTCATCGTCCTCGCCGCCGCGCGCTGGGCGGCCGAGCACGCCTATGCCGCTTCATACGCGCATACGGACGAAATCGACCGCACCGGCAGGCGCGGCGGTCTCGCCCTGTGCGGCGCCTATCTTTCCGCCGCCGCTTTTTTGGGCATTCCCGCGCTGATTTCCGCGCATGGCTACGATGTGCTGATTCTGCTCGCGGGTCTCGTTGCGGGCTGGCCCCTGCTCGCCCTGTTGCTGGCCGAACGTCTGCACAACCTCTCCGTGCTCACCTTTGCCGACGCGCCTGCCTGGCGGCTACAGCGTCCGGCGTTGCGCGTGCTGCTCGCCGTCAACACCCTGATCGTCTGCCTGATTTATCTTGTCGCCCAGATGGTCGGCGCAGGGCAGATCGTCAGTCTGCTGTTCGGCTTTGAATACTGGCTTGCGGTGGTCATCGTCGGTGGCGTGATGCTGGCGTACGCCCTGATATGCGGACGCATCGCCCTGACCTGGCTGCAGATCGTCAAGGCCATTTTTCTGCTGGCGTGTACGGCGCTGCTGGCCGGGCTGGTCGTGTGGAAACTCGGTTTCAGCGCGGACACCCTGTACGCGCAGGCGCTTGAACTCAAGACGGCGCTGGATTCCGGCGGCGGCGAAGACCTGTTCGGGGAAGTCATGGCGACCGGGAAGAATGACATGCAGGCGCTGGCGCCAAACACCAGCGCGCACACCGATTTCTTTCACGCACGCGACCCCGTCTCCATCCTCTCGCTGGGGCTGACCCTGATCTTCGGTGTGCTGGGGCTGCCGCACCTCCTGATGCGTTTCGCGCAAGCCCGCAACGCACGCATCGCCCGTCAGTCGGCGCTCTGGGCAACAGTCTGGATCGGCGTTTTCGCCGTCCTGTTGTGCATTGTCGGCCT
The DNA here is from genome assembly GCA_031273565.1 of Zoogloeaceae bacterium. Lineage (GTDB taxonomy): Bacteria > Pseudomonadota > Gammaproteobacteria > Burkholderiales > Rhodocyclaceae > Azovibrio. Next base: position 5,633 of record JAISRR010000025.1, read on the forward strand.
AGGCATTGTCACGCTCGATACGAAAACGCACTTCATGGATGCCTTCATGCATTTAAGCGATAGCAACGAGTTATCCCTGCTTTTCCTGGCCTATGCCCTGGGCGACCACATTCTCATGGGCATCATCGCCGCCGCCGCCCTGGTCACTTTGCTGGCGGTGACGGCGGGACTGGGACACGCCGCCGCGACCGCCGTCGCGCATGATCTCTACGCCACCACCTTCATGCAGGGTCGAACCAAACCGGCGAGCGAACGCAAAATCACCCGCCAGACCATCACGCTGTTTTTTATGCTCGCCATCCTGCTGGGCATCGCCTGTGCCGGGCACAGCCTCGTTGCCCTCGTCACTCTGGCGCTGGCGATTGCGGCTTCCGCCAACGCGCCGGTGCTGCTCATGGTCATGTTCTGGAAAGGTTGCACCAGTCGCGGCGCGGTGGCGGGCGGTCTCTGCGGCCTGTTCAGCGCGCTGCTGCTGATCCTGTTTTCCCCGCCTGTCTGGGAAAATATCCTGCATCAGGAACGCGCCCTGTTTGCCTATGCGCTGCCCACCCTTTTTTCCATGAGCGCCGCTTTTCTCGGCGTCTGGATTTTCTCGCTGACGGACCGCAGCCCGCGCGCCCGTTGGGAACGCGCCGCCTGGCCCGACCAACAATTCCGCGCCGCGCTGGATCTGGGTGAGCCGCCAGTATTCACGGAGGGCGGGGATCCGCCTTCCCCCGCTCCGGCAGGCGCGTGTGAAACGCCTTGATTCAGGGGATCGGCGCGCGTCCTGTCTGGAGAACGTAAAACGCTTTATTGGCTCGCATTCGCCAACCGTTCCTGCAAAAACTCAATAAAGCATTGCGTTTTCGCGGGCAGGAGGCGGGTTTCGGTGATGGCGTAGACGGAAATCGGCGTAGATTGCCACTGGGGTAGCACACGACGCAGGCGGTCATTGGCCAGATCGTCGGCGACAATTTTTTCCGCCAGCATGGCGATGCCCATGTCCAGTATCGCCAGACGCTGGATCATGCCAATGTTGTTGAGGCGAAAACGTCCGCCGACCGCAATTTCCAGCGCCTCCCCCGCCGTGTTTTCGCGCACGGGGCGCAGTGTCCAGAGCGCGCACCCCGCCGCGCTGAAACGCAGGCACTCGTGGCGCACCAGATCGCCCGGTTGCTGCGGCTCGCCGAACTGTTCGAGATAGCGCGGCGAAGCGTAGAGACTGCCGGGCAGACGCGCCAGCGGACGGGCGATCAGACTGGAATCCGGCGGCTCGCCCATGCGGATGACGACATCCACAGGCTCCGTCACCAGATCAATATGCCGGGGCGTGAGGTCGAATTCAAAGTGGATGTCGGGATAGCGGCGGGCGAATTCCGCAATCAGCGGGGCCAGAAAAATATGGGCGAAATCCACCGGCAGCGAGGCGCGCAGCAGACCGCTGGGCTGGGTCAGGGTCTCGTCGAGTTGTTCATGCGCCAGTCTGGCCTCGTCGACAATGCGTTTGCAGCGCTCGAAATAGCGTTGCCCGGCCTCAGTCAGCGCAATTTTGCGTGTGCTGCGCCGCAGGAGGCGCAAGCCAATGGCTTTTTCCAGTTGGCTGATCCGGCGCGACAGGGTTGAATTCGGAATGCCGGTGGCCTCCGCCGCGCGGCGAAAGCCCCGCGCCTTGACGACTTCGACAAACAGCGCCATGTCGTTCAGCCATTCCATGCTTATTGCTCCATTGATGAATCAATATTTCCAATTTTACCATCTTTATCAAAAGCCAATGATGCCCGAACATGCGTTTTTATCCATCATCAGGAGTATCCCGTCATGAGCCAACTTTTCACCCCCGTGCGCGTTGGACGCCTCACCCTGCCCAACCGTCTGGTCATGGCCCCCATGACCCGCTCGCGCGCCGATCAGGATGGTGTGCCGGGCGAACTGACCGCCACCTATTACGCGCAACGCGCCGATGCCGGACTCATCATCAGCGAAGGCGTTTACCCTTCAGCGATGGGCAAGGGCTACATCCGCACGCCGGGCATCGCCACCGACGCCCAGATGAACGGCTGGCAGCGCGTGACAAACGCCGTGCATGCGCGCGGCGGGCGCATCTTTATGCAAATCATGCACTGCGGACGCATTTCCCACCCCGCGTTGCTGCCGGACGGGGCGCTGCCGGTCGCACCTTCCGCCATCAAACCGGCGGGGCAAGCCTGGACACCTGAAGGTTTGCAGGATTTCGTCACCCCGCGCGCCCTGAACGTCGCTGAAATCGCCGCGATTATCGAAGATTACCGACTGGCGACGCGCCGCGCGCTGGCGGCGGGTTTCGATGGCGTGGAACTCCATGCCGCTTCCGGCTATCTGCCGGAACAATTTCTCTCCTCCGGCAGCAACCAGCGTCAGGACAACTATGGCGGCTCACTGGAAAACCGTGTCCGCTTCGTGCGGGAAGTGCTGGTCGCAATGGCGGAAGAAGCCGGCGGGGATCGTGTCGGCATCAAGATTTCGCCGGAAATGGGCTACAACGACATCACCGACGCCGCGCCGCAGGAAACTTACGCCCATCTGGTCGAACAGTTGCGCGACCTGCATCTCGCTTATCTGCACGTCGCCTTATTCGGCGCAAAAACCGATTACCACGCGCTGCTGGCCCCGCGTTTTGATGGCGCTTATCTGATCGGCGGCGGACTCGACCAGGCCGCTGCCGAGACCTTGCTGACCGAAAACCGCGCCGCCGCCGTTGTCTTCGGCAGCGCCTTCCTCGCCAACCCCGATTTGCCCGAACGCTTCCGCCAGAACGCGCCGCTCAACACGCCGGACAAGGCGACGTTTTTCACGCCCGGCCCTCAGGGTTATACCGATTACCCGACTTTGGGCGCGGCGGGGTAAGGTGAACAGTCGTGACGAATTTCCCGTGATCCTTGGCAATAAAAGTATAGACGGTCGGCAGTACGAACAAGGTAAACAGCGTGCCGAACAACATGCCGGTTGATACGGTGATGCCGATGGCGAAACGGGAGGCGGCGCCCGCGCCGCCGGCGAAGACGAGCGGCACGAGTCCCGCGACCATCGCTGCCGTGGTCATGAGGATCGGGCGCAAGCGCACTGCCGCCGCCTGTTCGATGGCCGCGCAGCGGTCGAGTCCTTTCCGGTGTTGCAAATCGTTGGCGAAACTCACCATCAGGATGCCGTGTTTTGCAATCAGGCCGATCAGCGTGACGAGGCCGATCTGTGTATAGATGTTGAGCGTTGCGTAGCCCAGGTAGAGGGGGACGAGCGCGCCGCAGATCGACAGCGGCACCGACACGAGGATCACGAGCGGGTCGCGCAGGCTCTCGAACTGCGCCGCGAGCACGAGGAAGATGACGAGCAGCGCAAACGCAAACGTCGCTGTCAGGCGATGGCCTTCCTGCACGTACTGCCGGGCTTCGCCCTGCCAGTCGATTGAATAGGCGCGCGGCAACGTCCGCGCTTCGAGGAATGCCACCGCTTCTCCCATCGTGACGCCGGGCGCGGGCACCGCCGAGAAGGTCGCCGCATTCATCTGGTTGAACTGACCAAGCTGGTTCGCCTGATGGCCCGTTGAAACGTCGACGACGGTGGACAAGGACGCCATTGCTCCGCTGCGGGTCTTTACGTGGTAGCGCGACAGCATTTCGGGCGATAAGCGTTCCGCGCGCGGCACTTGCAGGATGACATCGTATGCGCGCCCCTGATGGTTGAAACGATTGACGTAGTTCTCACCGACCAGCACGGCAAGCGTGTTGGCAATGTCCCGCATCGTCACGCCAAGCGCGTTTGCCTGACTGTGATCGATGGTGATGTTCACCGCCCGGCTGTCAAAAGCAAGGTCGCTGTCGACCATGGCGAAGAGCGCGCTTTCCATGGCCGCCGTTTTCAATTTTTCCATTTCGATGTGGATTTCCGGGAAGGGCGATGGCGCGCGCAAGACCATCTGCACGGGCAGCCCGCCATTCGATGCGGGCAGGGCGGGCAACAGGAAGGCAAAGATCTGTTCGCCAACGATGGCGTTGGCGCCGGTCTGCACGCTGACCATGAGCGAAGCCGCGCCACGCTCGCGTTTCGACCAGTCGATGAGATTCACCCCGGAAAAACCAAGATTGTTGCCGTCGACGCCGTTCAGGATGAAGGTGGTGTCGGCTTCCGGCAAGGCGCGAAAGACGCGCTCCAGTTCGGGCGCATAGCGTTCCATGTAATCGAGGTTTGCATATTTCGGCGCTTTCATGACGGCCAGGATCGACCCTTGATCCTCCGGTGGCGAGAGTTCGCGCTTGAGATCGGCGAACATCGCCACCATCCCGGTGAACGCTGCGGCAGCGACAAACAATACCGCGCCGCGCGATGCGAGACTTGTACGCAACGCGCCCCGGTAGAAATCAGTCATGCGGCAAAGCGCCTGTTCGATGCGCATGGCGAGCCGCCCCCGGGAGATGTCGCGCGTCAGGAGTCTGGAGGCGAGCATCGGCGACAGGGTGAGCGCGACCATGCCGGAGACGATGACGGCCCCGGCGAGCGTGAAAGCAAATTCGCGGAACAGCGAACCCGTCAGGCCGCCCATCAGGCCGATGGGCGCGTAAACGGCGACGAGGGTGCCCGTCATCACGATCACGGGCATGACGATTTCACGGGTGCCCACAAGCGCCGCCTGCACCGGCGGCATGCCCGCTTCGATATGCCGGTGAATGTTCTCCACAACGACGATTGCATCATCGACGACGAGACCGATCGCCAGCACCATCGCAAGCATTGTCAGGATGTTCAGGGAAAAACCGGCAAGTAACATCAGCGCCGCCGTACCGGCGAGCGAGAGTGGGATCGTGATGACGGGAATCATGACGGCGCGAAAGGAACCGGCGAGAAACAGGAAAATCACGACCACAACAATGATGACGGTTTCCAGCAGCGTGGCGTGCACCTCGTTGATCGAGGCATGGATGAAGCGGGCGACATCGAAGACATTGCCAATTTCGAGATCCGCCGGTTTGTCGCGCGCCATGATGGGCAAAAGCGCCTCAATGCCGCGCACGATGTCAAGCGGATTCCCGTCTGGCGTGGCGTTCACGGCGAGATTCACCGCGCGCCGCCCGTTCATCATGGCGCTTGCATCGTAACCGTCGGCGCCCAGCTCAATCATGGCGACATCCTTCAGCCGCACGAAGTTGTCGCTGTTTTCATCCGCCCGCACGACCAGTTCGCCGAAGGCTTTCGCGTTGTCGAGATCGGTGTTCGCGGCAATGTCGGCAATCGTCAGCGCGCCTTTGACCTGGCCGGGCGCGGCCTGCACGTTGTTTGCCTTCATCGCCGCCGCGACATCGGCCGCCGACAGGCCGCGCGCCGCGAGCCGGTCGGCGTCGAGCCAGACGCGCATGGCAGGATTCTGTCCGCCCAGAATGTCTGCGGAAGCGATGCCCGGCACGGTCGTCACGAGTGGCTGGGCGACACGGACGACGTAATCGGTAATCTCCGGAGTCGACAGCGTGTCACTCGCAAAACCGAGATACATGACCGCCGTTGGCGCATCGGTCAGCCGGGTAATCACCGGGTCGTAGGCTTCGTCGGGCAAGCGGTACTTCACCGACTGCACCTTGGCCATGATGTCGGTCATGGCGCGGTCGGAATCCGCATTCAGGCGCAGACGCGCCTTTACCACGCTCTTTCCCGCCGTCGTCGTCGACGTCAGGTAGTCGATGCCCTCGGCGGTGGCGATGGCCTGCGCGAGCGGGGCCGTCACAAAACCCTGCATCAGTTCCTGCGGCGCGCCCGGGTATGCCGTTTCGACGCTGATCGTGGCGCTCTCCAGTGTCGGGTATTGTCTGATCGGCAGCGACAGGAACGCGCGCACGCCGACGAGAAGCATCAGCAGGCTCAAAACAAGCGACAGGACGGGACGCTCGAGCAAGAAATTAGCGACAGGCCTTCAGGCCGGGGTTGGCTCTCACCTTTCTTACGGGCGGGATTTCAAACCGGAATTGGTTTTACGATGAAACGTCGGCCAATCGCATACTGGCGATCAGCGCGGAAATGACCGGCGTGCGGCTTGATATACAGCATCTACCTTCTGATTCCTGAGCTCTGATATCCGAACGCCATCGGCCAGTTTGTCAGGAGAGAGAAAAACCATCCCGCCGCGCCCGAACTACGACAATATCATTGTTGACAAAACGCAGCAGAACGCTCAGGCCAGAACATGAATCCCGTTATGGGTGCGAAAGTCAGGGGCAAAATCAGGGCAGGCGCATGAATGCGCTCGACATAAAATCCGGCGCATAGGCCGCAAATCAGCCCTCTCCCCCTCGTGGGAGCGCGGGGCGCCTCTCTCAAGAAGAGAGGCCAGATTACTGACAAAGCTGGATTTCCGTACTCAACGTAGGTAGGGCGGGATCGTAGAAACCGCCGTCGTTGACATGCGGCGCGCTCGGAGAGCGCGCCCTACCTGAACCCCCTGCCAAAATAAGGTTTGTCAGCAGCCCCAGGGACGCGCTCTTCAATGCCGCCCTGCCTGTGCTGTTGTAATTATGCGACAAGTAATAAATTCATCGCATTTCCCTGTATTGTTCATTGAATAGGATAAATATTCATTTGTGCCAGTTTAACGATGCTGCTAGTATTCGCCGCTAATGATGATTGACATCATCCGATTACGGACGAATACGACAGCACAATGCCTGCAACGCTTTCACCAACACCGCACAAACCCACCGAACCATGCTCAACCGGGCATGGTTTGTTTGGCATGTGCGTCGATGGCGAAAAGCCTGTGTTTTTTGTAAAAAACATTGAAAAATCAAATAGTTGCCGTATAATCGCAACAGGCAACAGGCAACAGGCAACAGGCAACAGGCAACAGGCAACAGGCAACAAAGGTATTGGCATAACCCTGTCCTTTTCGCCGCTTCTGTAGCGTTTCGTTCAACGCGTTTTTCTTCGCGCCGCGTCCTTTTGGGAGCGCGGCGTTTGTCGTTTACGTCCGTGCATCCGCACGCCAATCTCCCCGTAAATTCACCCGGCAATCCACACGCTAAAGCGCGCGCCCAAACCCGTTTTCCGGTTTTGGCGCGCGCTTTTTTGTGTTCCGGTCGACGCTGTTTTTTCAATCCCCTGCTTTTTCAACTGCTGCTTTTTCAACCGCTTTTGTGAGGTCATCCATCCATGTCTTACCTTCCTTCTTTTCAACGCCGCAAGGCGTTTCTGGCCGTATCCGCCGCCCTCACGCTCTCCGCGCCGTTCGGCG
>JAISRR010000125.1 GCA_031273565.1 Zoogloeaceae bacterium
ATGCTGGCGTAGCGCGGCATGAGGTCGTCCTTCAGGTGGGCGGCTTCGCGGTCGAGGGTAACGGATTCGATGGCGCGGTGCGCCTTCAAAAGAATCGTGCCGCCGGGGGTTTCGTAGCAACCGCGCGACTTCATGCCGACATAGCGGTTTTCCACGAGGTCAAGCCGACCAATGCCGTGTTTGCCGCCCAGTTTGTTCAGCGTTGCCAGCAGTTCGTGCGCCTTCAGGCGTTGACCGTTGATGGCGACGAGATCGCCGCGCTCAAAATCCAGATCGACGTATTCGGCCTGGTCGGGCGCTTTTTCCGGCGAAACCGTCCAGCGCCACATGTCTTCTTCGGCTTCCGCCGCCGGGTCTTCCAAATGGCGGCCTTCGTAGGAAATGTGCAACAGGTTGGCGTCCATCGAGTAAGGCGAACCGCCCTGCCGATGCTTCATTTCCACCGGAATGCCGTTCTTTTCGGCGGAGGCCAGGAGTTTTTCCCGCGAGAGCAACTCCCATTCGCGCCACGGGGCGATGATTTTGATGCCGGGCTTCAGGGCGTAAGCGCCGAGTTCAAAACGCACCTGATCGTTGCCCTTGCCGGTCGCGCCGTGGGAGATGGCATCCGCGCCCGTCTTCTCCACAATCTCGATCAGCCGCTTGGCAATCAGCGGACGGGCGATGGAGGTGCCAAGCAGATATTCGCCTTCATAAATGGTGTTGGCGCGGAACATGGGAAAGACGAAATCGCGCACAAATTCTTCGCGCAGGTCGTCGATAAAAATGTTTTCCGGCGAGATGCCGAACTTCAGCGCCTTCTGCCGCGCAGGTTCCAGTTCCTCACCCTGCCCCAGGTCGGCGGTGAACGTTACCACTTCGCATTGATAGGTGTCCTGCAACCACTTGAGAATTACCGAGGTATCCAGCCCGCCGGAATAGGCGAGCACTGCTTTTTTAACATCGCTCATCATTGTGTCCAGTTCTGTTCGCTCCAGATACGCGCGGCGGCAAGGGTGCCGCGCGAAAGATAAGCGGCGGATTCTACGCCAGAATCATGGTTCATGTACAGAGATACCGGACACGGCGCGCGACATGCCCTGGCAACAGGCGGTATGGCATAACCTGATGTCCAGGCTGCGACAACAATTGACGGGATGGGTTTACGGTTTGTTTTTTATTGAAAAGATACCGCTTTTCATGATGATTCTTCGCAAAGGCGGATAATACATGAAAATATTTTTCAAAAACTTCAGGCTAAGGTTCACTCTTGTTTTTAGCGTGCGCAGGCGGTAATTCAATTCTGGTTGCATGCTTTTGCCGCCAAAAGCCCTGCTTAACTGAAAGGCGCTGTTCATGGCGTAACTGATTCCCTCAAGGGAACTGGGACTGATAAATCCCGCAGCCTCGCCGACGAGAAAAACGCCCTTGTCCGCAACGGCAAATTGAAAAGGCGATGCCGGTCGGGAAACAAGACAGCCTTCGGTATGGACAGCATCGCCAAACCGATAGCCGAAGGCCGTCATTTTGGCTTTAAGTTGCTCAAATGCCTTTTTGCCGCCTTCTCTGGGCAGGGCTGCGCCGAAAATGAAATGCCCGTCCTTGGAATCGCTCCAGGCATAGCAGTCTGTAAGGGTTTCATCGAAGATGGATGAATAAAAAGGCACCGGATGTTCTTCTTTGAACCATTGCTGAATGGCAATGTATTGCCGTATTTTTACCTTGAAAAACAGTCTCCGTATCAGGGAATTTGCGCCGTCCGCGCCAACGATATACCTTGAATAAATCTCTTCTGTTACCCCGTCTTTGATAACGCTTATCCTGAACCCATCGTCTTCACGCACGACATTTTTGCAATAGGATTTTTCAAAGATACTGACCCGCTTATCAATCAGGGAAGCCAGCCAGAGATCGAATTTATGCCGGTCAAGGTTAAGATAAAACCGCTGATAGCAGGCGGTTATGCCTGATTTGATGTCAATTGTTTTGACCGCGAAAATCTGGGGCGTCACCAGAAGTTCCTTGGGAAGCGTCAGGTCAAAGCGGGCAAGCGCCTTTTGCGCATCCGGCGCAAGCAACCCTCCACAGGGTTTTCTGAAACCTTCCTCTTCGTAACACAAACTTTTCCGGTCGATGATGGCCACCTTGAAACCGGAAGGCAACAGCCGCGCCAGCGTCGCCCCCGCCGGCCCCATGCCGACAATCACAATGTCAAAGCGCTGCAATTCGACACCCATTTAGACACCCCATGCCCGAAACAAGGACCAACTATGGCATAGGATCTGGTTCGACGGAACAAAACACATCAGGCAGGTTCCCTGGTTGTTTGTGGTCAAGGATGCCTGCGTTCCCGGATATCATAATTTGCCCCTGAAGGCGCGGTCGAGGACGGCGGGTAGCAAGGCGTCCAACTCGGCGGCGGTTTCGGTTTGTAGCTGTTTCAGGGCGTTGCCCCGGCCTGCAGGGCATCCAGTTCGGCGACGATGCGGCGTTGTTCGGGGAGTGGGAACAAAAAACCTGGTCTACTGTCCTCCGTCTTCTGTCTTCAGTCCTCTGTCCTCCGACAAACATGCTCGATCATCCGGTAAGCGAGGGAAGCGGGATGCGGCAGCGTGGGGAGCCGGTCGAAGTCGAACCAGCCCAAATCCTCTATCTCGCCTGCCTGCGCCACCAGTTCGCCGGAAGCGTAGTCGGCGATAAAGCCGAGCATCAGGGAATGCGGATAAGGCCAGGGCTGGCTGCCGAACCAGCGGATATTTTTGATTTGCACGCCCGACTCTTCAAAAATTTCCCGGCGCAACGCCGCTTCCGCCGACTCGCCCGCTTCCACAAATCCGGCGAGGGCGCTATACACGCCCGGCGCAAAATGCGGCGAACGCGCCAGCAACATCGTCCTGCCCTTGAGCACCAGCCCCATGCACACCGGCGAAATGCGCGGATAAGCCTTGTGCCCGCAGGCGCGGCATTCGCAGGTCGGTTCTGTCGGATGAATCTTTGTCGCCTGACCGCAAACGCCACAAAAACGGTGATGCGCCAACCATGCCGCAAGCTGCCGGGCGCGGATGAGCGCCGCCAGATATTCCGGCGACCAGACGCCCCAAAGCCGCCGAAAATCGCCCGTCATCATGCCTTCCGGCAGCGCGAGCTGTTTTTCGCCCGTTTGCGGCCAGACTCGCATTTCGCACGGCAGGCCATCCAGCCTCCCGAAATGAATCGCCTGCCAGCCATCGCCCAGTGGTTGCAGGGCATCCGCAGACAGCAGGGCAGTATCCGCCCCGATCAGCAGCGTTTCTCCGATAAACGGAAAAATGATGGTCGCGCCACCCTGTTCAGGTCGTGCATAAATCAACTCAAAATCCGACATGCCGTCTGTCATCCATACGCTTCAATACACCGCTGCCGGATAAGACCCCGGCACGTTCAGATAAGCCGCCCGTTACGCGAGCTGCCCCGCGCCGCGACCTGATTTCTCCCACCCTCTGCGCGCAACACGCCTGTTGGTTCAAGCGTTCCAGCAAGCGGGCGTCGATGTCGTCAATCTCCTGACGCATCGCGGAAATCCCCTGCGTTTGCGCATGATCCATTTATGACAATAATCATTTTGAAGCCTCGAATCATATCATGAGCGACCTGTACGACGTTTTCCGACGCGAACCAACCCCATTGCCGTCCGTCGCTCGTTATACTGTCAGGATGGATACTCAAGACATTCCCGTCACGCTTACCGAGCTTCCCGACGAAGAGCTGATGCTGCTGATTACGCAAGGGATCATCCAGGAACCAATCGCCGAACTGTTCCGCCGTCACAATCGCGCCCTGTTCAACTTCATCGCCTGGAGCTGTCAGGGCAAGCGCGACGAAGCCGAGGATATTTGCCAAAGGACATGGGTGAAGCTGATGCATTGCGCGAATTACCAGCCAAAGGCGGCTTTCCGCACCTTTCTCTACCAGATTGCGCGGAATATGCTGATTGACGTGAAGAAAAGCGCCTACGCGCAGCACGCTTCGCTCGATGGCGCGGAAATCGAAATTCCCGCCGATGACCTGTCGCCGGAAGCCAGTCTGCATCTGGCGCAAAACCGACAGCGCGTGCATCAGGCGCTGATGGACTTGCCGCTCGCGCAGCGCGAAATCGTGGTGTTGCGTTTTTTCAGCGAACTGCCATTGGAAGAAATCGCCGTCTCGATCGGCATCGGTTTCGAAACGGCCAGGAGCCGCCTGCGTTATGCCTTCGCACACCTGCGGCGCAGTCTGGGAGAAACCGAATGAGCGCCGTCGACCGCTTCATCGCTGGCGAAGATCGTTTAAGCGCGGTGCTGAAAGCCATTCCCTTTTACGACGCGCCCGATTCTCTGGCGACATCGGTGCGGGCGGCGGCGTATCAAACCGAACGCGACGCGTGGAAGGTGGTGGGCGCGCAGACCTTCAAGCCATCGGCGGCGCTGGAAGAGGCGGTGCTGCGCGAGGCAAAGCACACGGAAGCGGCGCAGACCACGCGACGCGAGGCGCTCTGGAATACGCTGGCGCACGCAAGTGTCGCGGAAGCGTTGGGCGCGCCCGTGAGCGCGGCGACGGAAACATGGTTGCGGCAACAACAGGCAGAACGGGATGCGGCGCGAGCGCAAACATCCGCGCGCGGAGCGCAAAATCGCTGGTGGACGCTGCCGCGTCTGGCCTTCGGCATCTCTTGCGGACTGGCGTTATTCATCGGATTGTCCGTGCATCACGCTGGAATGACGACGTTTGCGCCACAGACAGATGAGGCAGACGCGCCCCTGAAAATGGCGGCCACCCTGCCGGAAGCGCCATCGCAAAATCCCCCCGCCCCCCCCCTGCAAATCGCCGCCGCGCCAGAAGCAAAGGCGACACCCGCGTCCGACGAGGCGGTCATTGCCACCGTGACGCAGGAGGAAAACGAGGCGCGTGCCCGTGGTGCATCGATGGCGTCTCCGGCATTCGCAGAACCTCCGAAGCATGCCAATATGCGCGCAGCAGCGTCAGCAGCGAACCCCGCCGCTGCGCCGCCATCCGCAGATTCGGAAATGGCGGCAGTCCCTCCGCCACCGCCCGCCGTTGGCTTGGACCTGCCCCCGCCATCTGTTGCAACGGCAAAACGAGGCGCGGCGCGTGCCATGGCAAGCGCGTACACCTATCCGATCCATGATGCGCAATGGCAACAACTGGCGCACGCGTGGATATTGGCAAGACAACAGGAAATATCGCGCGCCAGGGCTGCCACCGCTGACGCAACTGCCGCCGCTCCCACTCCGGTGACATGGTATCTGGAAGCCGACGACCCCGAAACGGAAGAGATCCGCGCTCTGGCTGCCCGACTCCGCGCGGCGCTGCCTCCCGGCGTGACCCTGGTATTGCGCGCCCAACCCGATATTCCACGAGGATACGCACGCTTGTTGCGCTAAAGTAGAAAAATTCCTGGTGTATTTGGCAGGATATTTGGTTACCATGTATTCCCCTGATTTTTACCCTCGTCCAAAATGGCGCGCATGATCCTTGGCAACCGTCCCGCACACTTGCTGGATACGCCTTCCCTCACGACACGACAAACGCCTGCCGTTTCCCTGTCGCCGCAGCAAATTGAAGACCGTTTGCGTCAAAAACGTTCCTCCGGTTATGTCAAAGCCATGTCAAGGCTGGATGCCGGCGGACATGTGCATAACCAGAGTGCGCTGAATGCCCTGCTGGATGCGATCAGGACTGAATTTCCAGATCTGGAATTACTTCCTCTTGGCGTCGTTTCCCGCTGCTATCTTGGCGAACCTTTTGAGGTGCATACGCTGGATTGGACGGGTAACATCATCCAGCATTACAAAACATATGAAACCCTGCCTGCCTCTCTGGAACGGGCGCGCACGCTGGCTTTGCATCCTGACTACGCTTTTGTCGAGGTGTATACGGACAAGTTGATTGCGGTTACCGAAAGTGGCGACACTTCTGTAATAAGGAACTGAAATGTCTGAACGCATTATTCACACGGCAGATTTATCGGCCATTTCTTCGGGTCTTGCGGACTTGCACGACAATCTGCGCGCACTGCAAAGCAACATAGAGGCGGTATCCGAGAATGTCAATATCGTAGAACAGAACGTCAATAATACGCGGGCGGATCTGGCGCGGCTCGAAGGCGCTTTTTTGAGTTTTGTTGAAGCGGATACAAAAGCCAAGGCGCTGGCTTTGGCGGAATCCCGCGTCATCAAAATCCGTCAGGAACTGGAAACTTCTTTTGGTTATTACGCCGAAGTCCGGCGACACGCGACAGGCATACTTCAGGCCGCCGATGTCAGCATTGTCCGGCAGGAAACCCTGAAAACGGCAACCGAAAACCTGATGCTTTCCGCGCCACGCTATTGGCTGGCTCCGGCGCTGGTCGCACTGGCGGCATGGTTGTGTGACAACAAAGCGCTGGCGGAGAAAGCGTTGGCGGAAGCCATACGCAGGGATGATGAAAAAACCTCACTCTTTTTCGCTTTGATTACACGCCGGACACACAGGGAAGATGCTTGCAGGATATGGCTGGATCGTTATTTCGGTATGCAAGATCCGCTGCGTCTGGATCGTCAGTCCGTCGTGCTCGTGGATGCGCTGGCGAGCGGCATATTTGGAGCGCAAATTCGGGCCGTCTGCTCAAAACGCATCGAAAGCTGGGTCGAAGAATTAAGCCAACGCCCCGGTTTTCTTGAAGAACAGCGCACCCAATGGAATGAGGGCTTGCGCTCGAAAACACCCACCATCAATCATGCCGGACGTTATGCCCATTTGAGCAAATACAGCCCAGGCTGGTCGCAATTAAACGACGCCTTGAATGGCGCCACCATGCAGATGGTCGTCCTCGCGCATTTCCAGGACGTTTTCGAGGGTGAAATTCCGCCGTCGCCCAATCTTATGGCGGCCGTTGATGGTCTGCTGGATAAGCTGGTTGCCAATTTTGATGACGAGGAATTGCCTCTGCGTCGGCAAGAAACGCTGAACCAGCTCATTATCGATGAAGATGGCGACAAGACTGCCGCACAAAATCGCTATGCGCTTGAAAGCAAGGCGCTGGATGAAATCCAGAGTTTTACCCAATTGCTGACGAATGCCGCGATGCACCCGGAAAAAGCCTCTGCCTCTCGCGCCACCCAACGTTTCTCGATTGCGCTTTCCAAAAAATGGATCAAGGACGCGCATCAAGACCTCTCCGCAAGTATTCGCGCGGCAGTGCCCAACCAGATTGATCTGGATATTGCCGACTGGCAGGGCAAAACGCGAAATGGTGATAACGAGCAAACCTTATCGATCAGCCTTGCTGCGGATATTGACCATCGCCGCGATGAGGCGTTGGGAAAAGCAAAATTGACCTGGAAAAACTGGCTTGGCCTTGTCATCGGTGCAGGCTCAGCAGGCTATGGCCTCATCAATGGCTCATATCTCCTGGACGGCATCGGCGCGATTTTCCTGATTTTCTTTTTCCTTGCCTGGAGAAACAATCAGGCTGCCAAAAAAGAAATCTCAACACGGTACGGAAAACTTAAGGAACAGTCGTTGCAGATTTTGCAGGCCACATTGGCGGAGATGGTCGAATGGCGTCGTGATTTCGCCCGCCGCGATGCGGTTTCCGCCGAGGTCAGCCAGTTTCTGGATGGCATCACACCCGCGCAGTATCTACTTTCAACCCACGACAGCGTTCGCCACGTCAATGCAAAATTTGGCGCGTAAAAGGAGATAAAAATGGCTCGCGACATCATGACAGACGCCGTACAGGCTGCACCAGCGGCAGTTCCCCCCCAAGTTACCGCCCCCGCCTATGCAGCAATCAAGGCGACTTACGCAACTGCGCCAGCGGAGGTTCCCCCCCTGAAACAGGATGCCCTGGCGGAAGCTTTCCCGGATTGGAATCTCGTGCCTGCGGTTCCCTTTGTGCGCCGGGTGAAATGAGCGTCCCCATTTCCGTCCCGGCGACCTATGCAGAATGGAGCGCCTGCCTCGATATTCTTGAAGCAGGAGGGCAAGATGATGAAGTAATTCAAGCCATGTCCCAAGGTCAACTGGCATGGGTAAATGGCGTCGCCAATCTCTTTTCTGAGCGGGTCCATGGCGTTTTCAACACCCGTTTGCAACGCTGTGCCGAACGTATGGACAGGGATTTCAAGGCTGCGCGGGACGATACGCCAATTGTGCGCGCCCTGCTGGATACGCGCCGAACGCTGGCGCTGCTGCACAAAGTTGCCAAACTACCCAGCTTTCACCGCATGCTGCAAGACCATTTGGCGGCAGAAGTTCGCGATTATGCGAAACGCGCACAAAATAGTCTGGAAGACAGCGCCAAACAGGACAGGAGCGGACGGCTTTCCAGCCTGATTCGCAATAACCCTCTGCTGCGCTATGAAGAGAACACGGTCGAAACCACACCTGCCGCACCGATTGCAAACAATGACGTCGTCACGGCCAGGCCGCAACGCCGGATACTTCTTTAACCATTTACAAATGAAATGCCATGAGTGACGCCAAAGAATTCAAAAGCACCCTGATCCGTTATCTGAAAGCACGGGTTCCCTTTATTTCCATCCGTAGCGCAGAGCGTGCCCGCATTCTGGATATTTTCAAGGAAGTCGCCGCCGAACTCAGCAATGCGCCCATTTATGTTCACACCCTTTCTCAGGGTACCAAGGAACTTTTATCCGGTCGAAGCATCAATGAAGACCGCTCCATTATCGGCGCGGTAGATTATGCCAGCCAGCAAATCGGTCAGCGGCAAAACCTTTCTTTCATTCTGACCGAAGTGGTTGATATTGAGGATGACACCTCATTTGCGCGTCAGCTTCAGGATGCAGTCATGCTTTCCGTCGAACGGGGTGGCGTCCTGATTGTGGTGACGACCAGGCCGGTATGGGGACAATTGCAAAGATTGGGCATGTCACTGGTGCTTTCTTCCCCCAGCGAAGATGAAATGCTGGAAATTATCCACGAACAGATTGGCGCCTATCGCGGAAATTTGCCGATTGAATGGGATGAGGCTGACGAACGGCAAGCCGCCGCCATTCTTGCGGGCATTACCAAGATAGAAGCCGAAAATATCATCGCCACGCTCCTGGCGAACGGGCAGATTGTCAAAGCTGACCTCCTGGAACTCATGCAGGCCAAAGACCGTATTTTTGCCGATATTTCCGGGATAGAGCGGGTCGAAATCAAAGGTTCCGAATTAAACGTCGGGGGGTTGGGTGGCCTGAAAACATGGCTGGAACGCGAGCGCCCGTTGCTCACGGCAGACCTGCGCCAACGCGGTATTCGTCCGCCGCGCGGTGTGCTGCTTGTCGGCGTTCCGGGCTGTGGTAAATCCCTCTCCGCAAAAGCCATCGCCCAGAACTGGAACCTGCCGCTTTATCGTCTTGATCTTTCCACCATTCACGGTCAATACCTTGGGCAAAGCGAAGGGCGCCTGAAAGAAGCGCTCTCCACGGCTGATCACGTTGCCCCCTGCGTGTTGTGGATCGATGAAATTGAAAAAGGTCTGGCGGGTGCAGTACAAGGGGCGGGTGATGGGGGAACCTCCACACGTCTGGTCGGGCAGTTCCTCTTCTGGCTCCAGGAAGCGCGTTCCCGTGTTTTTGTCGTCGCTACGGCAAACAATGTCGCCCAACTCCCGCCAGAACTTTTGCGTCGGGGACGTTTTGACGAACTCTTTTTTGTCGATCTGCCAACACAGGAAGAACGTCGGGAAATCATCAATATCTACGCGCAGCGCGGTCTGAACCAGCGTGTAGAAGACGGATTGTTACAGGAACTGATTGAACTCTCCGAAGGCTTTGCCGGTTCTGACCTTGAATCCGCAGTTCGGGAAGTCGTCAAGGAAGCCTATCTGCACGGAGATGCCGCCGTCAGTGACGACCTGTTCCGCCGCAGTTTCCAGAATGTTGTGCCCCTCTCCAAAACCAGCCCGGAGCAAATCGACAGCATCCGCGCCTGGGGCAGAGAACGCGCCGTCCCCGCATCCGGTCAGCCCATCGGTGAATCGGGCGCACAAAGCAAACCACGGCGTGCGGTGCTCACCTGAAGTCCCAGACCCGACGGCCAGGCTCATGCTTACGACATTCCGGCTCGCGTTATTCCGTTTATAAATCATTGGTGACGCGAAGATGAGCCGCAGACAGTACAAGGGTACGGCAAGGCGAAGTCGACAACGTCACCGGTGATTTAGAAATGGAATTAGCCCCGTTCCGTCCAGCGCAACCAGAGTCGCAGGCGGCGCAAGTCGTGCTGACCGGCGCTGTCGGACAACAGGACCATCACGCCGCGCCGGGGCGTGCCGGGGGGGGCAGAAAAGGGGACGTTTGTATCGTAGCGCCACGAGAAGACGCAGAGCCAGGGCAGTACCAGCGCGGCGGTTTCCAGCCGCGCGGGCAGGGGCGGCGGGGCAAGACCCGTCAACACAAGACCCAGATCGCCGCGCGGATAAAGCCACAGCGCCAGCGGTTGCCGCTTCGTATAATGACGAATGGCGTAAAACAGGCTCAACACCAGAAAAAGCGCAGCGGCGGATTTCACCCACAAAGATAATGCTGCGAACCACAGGCCCAAAACCGCCAGCGCATGACTGCACGTCAGAAAAGACAAAAACAGACGTGAGCGGCGCAGTTCAACAATGACAGGAAACTGCACCGCTCCCCTCGTGACGGGTTTTAAATCCGCTTGAACACCAGCGAACCATTGGTGCCGCCAAAGCCGAAGTTATTATTGAGGCCGATGTCGATTTTCATCTTCCGCGCCGCATTGGCGCAGTAGTCGAGATCACATTCGGGGTCTTGTTCAAAAATGTTGATGGTGGGCGGCGAAACCTGATGATGCAGGGCCAATACGGTAAACAGCGATTCCACCCCGCCTGCGCCACCCAGCAGATGGCCGGTCATGGACTTGGTGGAATTGACCACCAGCTTGCTGGCGGCGTCGCCGAAAGCGAGCTTGATGGCGTCGGTTTCGTTTTTGTCGCCCAAAGGCGTGGAGGTGCCATGCGCGTTGATGTATTGCACTTCGTCGGGATTGACGCCCGCATCCTTCAGGGCGGCCTGAATGCAACGTTTTGGACCGTCAGCGTTGGGGGCGGTCATGTGGTAGGCGTCGCCGCTCATGCCGAAACCGATTAATTCGGCGTAAATTTTCGCGCCGCGCGCTTTAGCGTGTTCGTATTCTTCCAGCACCAGCACGCCCGCGCCTTCGCCCATCACGAAACCATCGCGCCCCTTGTCCCAGGGACGGCTGGCCGTGGCGGGATCGTCATTGCGCGTAGACAGGGCGCGCGCCGCCGCGAAACCGGCGACGCACAGCGGCGAGATGGTGGCTTCCGCCCCGCCCGCCACCATTACGTCCGCGTCGCCGTATTTAATGATGCGCGCCGCCGCGCCAATGGAATGTGTGCCCGTGGTGCAGGCGGTCACCATGGCGACATTCGGCCCCTGAAAACCATAACGGATCGAGAGATTTCCGGAAACCATGTTGATGATGGTGCCCGGCACGAAAAAGGGCGAAACCTTGCGCACGCCGCTGGACAGGAATTCCTGCGCGCCGCTTTCGATCATGGGCAGACCGCCGATGCCGGAGCCGATGCAGACCCCGATGCGCTCCACGTCCTGCGCCGCTTCCAGACCGGCGTCACGCACCGCCTGAATGCCGGCGGCCATGCCGTAGTGGATAAAGGTATCCATGCGACGCGCGTCCTTGGGCGGGATATAGGCGCTCACGTCGAAATCATGCACCTCCCCGGCAACGCGACATGGGAAAGTGACGGCATCGAACTTGCTCAACGCGCGGATGCCGGACTGCCCCGCCAGAACATTGCGCCACGCCGAATCAACTGTATTGCCCACGGGACTGATGATGCCAAGGCCGCTAACGACCACTCTGCGATGTGTCAACTTGAACTCCAGTGACATTGAATCCGTACTTAAAATGAAGGCCGACTACACCAGTCGGCCCGGAAATTATACCTCTGCTCAGGTACCTTAATTCTTCGGATGCGCGAGGATGTAATCAACAGCCTGTTGCACGGTCGTGATTTTTTCCGCCTCCTCGTCGGGAATTTCGCATTCGAATTCCTCTTCGAGCGCCATCACCAGTTCCACGGTGTCCAGAGAGTCCGCGCCCAGATCTTCCACGAAAGAAGACTCCGTTTTGACATCGGCTTCGTTTGCACCCAGTTGCTCGGCCACGACTTTCTTGACGCGCTCAACGATTTGTTCTTGCTCCATTGAAAAACTCCTTCCCAGATAGGGATATGAAAAAAACTGTTGCAGTTTACCAAATCAGGTATCAGATGTCAGGTTTTCGGGTTTTCAGGGATCAACCCCGCAGCATCCCGCCTTTGACTCCTGATTCCTGATCCCTGTTACCCGATAAACATGCCTCCATTGACGTGCAGGGTTGCGCCGGTGATGTAGGCGGCGGCAGGGGAGGCCAGAAAGGCCACGGCGACGGCGACATCTTCCGGTTGGCCGGCGCGGGCAAGCGGGATGTTGGCCAGCAGCGCGGCCCGGTGTTCTTCCGGCAGGTCGCGGGTCATGGCCGTGTCGATGAAACCCGGCGCGACGCAATTCACGGTGACATTGCGGCTGGCCAGTTCCCGCGCCAGCGCCCGGCTCAGGCCCTCAACACCCGCCTTGGCGGCGCAGTAATTGGCTTGCCCGGCGTTCCCCGTATGCCCCACCACGGAAGTAATATTGATGATGCTGCCCCGCCGCGCCTTCATCATGCCGCGCATGGCGGCGCGGCAAAGACGGAACACGGACTTGAGATTGGTGTCCAGCACGCTATCCCATTCCTCGTCTTTCATCCGCATGGCGAGATTGTCGCGGGCGATACCGGCATTATTCACCAGAATGCCGACCGCGCCGAATTCCTTTTCGATGGCGGCGAGCGCCGCGTCGATCTGCGTCTGTTCGCGCACATCCAGCGCCACGCCACGCCCTTTCAGGCGGTCAGCTTCCAGCCAGGCGGAAATTTCCGCCGCGCCGATGGCGTCGGTCACCGCGCCGATGACGGTTGCGCCCTGACGCCCCAGCTCCAGAGCAATCGCCTTGCCAATGCCACGCGAAGCCCCCGTCACGAGGGCAATTTGTCCTTGCAGGCTCATATTTCTACTCCGGTGAGCGCGTTGTCGAGCGCGGCAAAATCGGCGAGCGCAACGCCATCAACCCCTTCAGCGCAACGCCGGGTCAGACCCGCCAGCACCCTGCCGGGGCCACATTCGACCACCCGGGTCACGCCCTGAGCGGCCATCTTCTGAATGATCTCCACCCAACGCACGGGATGAAAAGCCTGCCGCACCAGAGCGTCGCGGATGCGTTCAGGATCGTTTTCCACCGCCACATCCACGTTGTTGATGACCGGGATTCGCGGCGTTTCAATCTGGATGGTCTGCAGATGCGCCGCCAGCTTTTCCGCTGCCGGACGCATCAGGGAGGAGTGAAAAGGCGCGGAAACCGGCAAGGCCAGAGCGCGCCGGGCGCCTTTTTCCTTGCAGGCGAGCATGGCGCGCTCAACCGCCGCCTTGTGCCCGGCGATGACGGTTTGCCCGATGGCGTTGAAATTCACCGCTTCCACGACCTCCAACTGCGCTTCACCCTGCGCGGATTCAGCGCAGGCGGCGCGGATACCGTCGTCATCCAGCCCCATGACCGCCGCCATCGCCCCCGCGCCCAACGGCACGGCTTCCTGCATGGCCTGCGCGCGCAGGCGCACCAGCGGCACGGCATCCCTGAAAGCGAGCGCGCCGGAAGCCACCAGTGCGGCGTATTCGCCCAGGCTGTGTCCGGCGAGGCAGGCGGGCGTTTTGCCCCCTTTATCCCGCCACAAACGCCAGACGGCAATGCCCGCCGTCAGCATGACCGGCTGGGTGTTGACGGTCTGCGCGAGCGTCTCCGCCGGCCCTTCGGCCACCATCTGCCAGAGGTCTTCGCCCAAAGCGGCGGAAGCCTCATCGAAGGTAGCGCGCAAGACCGGAGACTCACCATAGGCAGCCATCATGCCCACGGATTGCGAACCCTGACCGGGAAAAACAAAAGCAAAAGACATGTGCCGCTCCTTAAAATTCGAACAGTACCGCGCCCCAGGTGAAGCCGCCGCCCACCCCTTCGAGCAGCACGCGCTGACCACGCCGGATACGCCCGTCGCGCACGGCTTCATCCAGCGCGAGGGGCACGGAAGCGGCGGAGGTGTTGCCGTGGCGTTCCACCGTCGTCACCACTTTTTCACGCGGCAGCTTCATTTTGCGGCTGGTCGCGTCGATGATGCGGATGTTGGCCTGATGCGGCACCAGCCAATCCACTTCGTGGCTGTCGATTCCGGCGCTCTGGCAGCATTCTTCCGCTACGCTGGCCAGCACGCGCACGGCATTTTTGAATACGGCGTGCCCTTCCATGCGCAGGAAGGGGTCGCCCCAGACTTGGCCGTTGTGAATCTGACCGGGAACCGAGAGGATGTCGACCTGACTGCCGTCGGCGTGCAACGCCGAAGCAAGAATGCCGGGCTGTTCGGAAGCTTCCAGCACCACCGCGCCCGCGCCGTCGCCGAACAGCACGCAGGTGCCGCGATCCTGCCAGTCGAGAATGCGGGAAAACACTTCCGCCCCCACGACCAGCGCCTTTTTGTGGCTGCCGGAGCGAATAAATTTGTCGGCGATGGCAAGCGCGTGCACAAAACCGCTGCATACCGCCTGCACGTCGAAGGCCGTCGCGCCCTTGTTGCCCAGCGCGCCTTGTAAGATGCAGGCCGTGCTGGGAAAAATATAATCGGGCGTCGAGGTGGCGACGATCATCAAATCCAGATCAGCGGCGGCAATGCCCGCCATCTCCAGCGCGCGCCCGGCGGCAATGGCCGCCATCCGGCTGGCTGTTTCGTCCGGCGCGGCCAGATGCCGGAAGCGGATACCGGTGCGTTCGACAATCCATTCGTCGCTGGTGTCGATGCCGCGCGCGGCCAGATCGTGGTTGCTGACGGGCAGGCCGGGCAGATAACCCCCAACCCCGGTCAAGCGGGCGTAAATGGACATCAAGGACTCTCCTCACCTGTATGCTGCGCGTCTTTTTCTTCCCGCCGGGCGTGCAATTCCGCCAGACGGGCGCTGATGCGTTCTACAACATTGTTGCTGGCCGCGTCAAAGGCGCGGGCAATCGCCTGTTCAAAAGCGTAAACATCCGCCGAGCCGTGGCTCTTGATGCTGATGCCTTTCAGCCCCAAGAGGCTGGCGCCGTTGTAGTGGCGATGGTCGAAGCGCGCCTTGAATTTTTTCAGTACGGGCAGGGCGATCAAGGCCGCAAGTTTGGTGAACGCGTTGCGGCCAAATTCCGCTTTCAGGGAATGCGCCAACATCTGCACCAGTCCTTCCGAAGCTTTCAGGGTCACGTTGCCGACAAACCCGTCGCAGACGATCACATCGGCCTGCCCCTTGTAGATGCCGTCCCCTTCCACATTGCCGATGAAATTAAGGCCGGAAGTCTTCAACAGTTCCGACGCCTGCTTGACGACTTCGTTCCCCTTGATTTCTTCCGAACCGATATTGAGCAGACCGACGGAAGGGGCCTCCTTGTGGTCGAGCGCCGACGCCAGCATCGCGCCCATGACGCCGAATTCCAATAATTGTTCGGCGCTGCAATCGATATTGGCGCCCAGATCCAGCATATAGACGTGCCCCCTGAGGGTCGGCATGACCGGGCACAACGCCGGACGGTCGATGCCCGGCAGCATTTTCAGCACGAAACGGGACATCGCCATCAGCGCCCCCGTATTGCCCGCCGACACCGAAGCTCCCGCCACGCCCTCCTTGACCAGATTGAGGGCGACGCGCATGGAAGAATTTTTCTTGTTCTTCAACGCCAGCGTTGGCGACTCGTCCATCGCCACCACTTCGCTGGCGTGGTGGACGCGGACGCGCCCGGCGAGATCGGGGGCTGCGGCAAGCAGGGGCGTGAGCACGGCTTCCTGTCCGACGAGAATAATCTCTGCTTCAGGGTGTCCGCGCAAAAAGGCGAACGCCGCCGGAACGGTGACAGAGGGGCCGTGATCCCCTCCCATGCAGTCAATGGCAACGGTGTAGGGCATTGGAAATTAGCGGAAACTCGTAAAAAGCAATGCGGGCAAGCGCGTCGCGCGCAAAATAAAAGGCAGGCAGTCCGCGTCGAACTGCCTGCCCAATGGCGACAGGATTACTCGTCCTTGCCTTTCAGCACTTTCCGTCCCCGGTAGAAACCGGAGGGAGAAACATGGTGACGCAGGTGCGTTTCGCCCGTCGTGGCTTCCACGGCCAGCGGAGGGGTCGTCAGAAAATCGTGGGCGCGATGCATACCGCGCTTCGAAGGGGATTTCTTGTTCTGTTGTACGGCCATTTCAAAACTCCAGAAAAAAATTCATCAGCAATGCTTCAAAACCGCCAGCGCGGCAAACGGATGCGGCTCGGCGTCCGTCCCGTCCGTGGCGGGCAAACTGCACGTAACATGGCGCGGAGAGGTTGGCAGAGCCAGCAGAATTTCATCTTCCACCAGAGCCGAAATATCCAGCGCGCCCGTCACGGGCAAAATATCCAGACGCTCATCTTCCAGCTCCTCCTGCGTCGGCGCGCTGTCTGCGGACGCAAGCTCCAGACGGCTGTCGATGGCGAGAACTTCCTCCACCGCGCCCAGACAACGTTGACACCGGAGTTGCAGCGTTCCCGTCACTTGCAGGCGCAAACGCGCCTGTTCGCGCTCACCCGTGAAACCGGAAAGCCGGTAGGACACCGTACCCGCCAGACTCGCCAGAACATCCGCCAGACGCGGCAACGCCGAAAGTTCCAGAACCCCTTCAAGGCAACCGGATTCACGGGCAAAACGGTAAGCGTCCGACAAGGACAATTGCGCGGGCTGTTGCGACATAAGCGCGGAATGATATTATTTTTGGGTTTACAAGTCAAAGCCCTTGATTATCCATGTCTACCGCGCCGCTGGTACTCGCCTCCACTTCTCCCTTTCGCCGGGAATTGCTTGCCCGTCTGGGCCTGCCGTTTCAGGTCGCCGCGCCCGACTGCGACGAAACGCCACGCTCCGGCGAAGCGCCCGAAGCCCTCGCCCTGCGCCTTTCAGAAGCCAAGGCGCGCGCCGTGGCGGAGCGATTTCCTGACGCGCTCATCATTGGCAGCGATCAGGCAGCAAGCTGTGATGGTCAGATTTATGGCAAACCCGGTTCCCACGCCAACGCCGTTGCCCAGTTGCAGGCGCTCTCCGGAAAAACCGTCAATTTTTTCACCGGCCTCTGCCTTCTCGACGCCCGCACCGGCGCGGCGCATGTGCGCGGCGTGCCCACACGGGTCACGTTCAGAACTCTGACGGACGCCCGGATTGAAGCCTACCTGCGCCGTGAACCCGCCTATGATTGCGCCGGTTCCGCCAAATCCGAAGGACTCGGCATTGCCCTCATCGCGCGTCTGGAAGGCAGCGATCCCAACGCCCTCGTCGGCCTGCCGCTCATCGCCCTCTGCGATTTGCTGTACGCGGCGGGCGTCAACGTTCTCGCCGACGCATGACGGCCCCCGGCACGCTCTACCTGATTCCCGTGCCGCTCGGCGCGGCGAGCGGCGCGGCAACCCTCGCCGCCGCGCTCCCCGCTCCGGCGCTGGCCACGGCGCGACGCTTGCGGCATTTCGTCGTCGAACACGCCAGGAGCGCGCGCGCTTACCTGAAGCACATGGAATTGCCGATCCCCTTGCAGGAACTCGAACTCGCCGAACTCAACGAACACACGCCATCCGCCGCGCTCGAATCCCTGTTGCAACCGCTGTTGCAAGGGCGCGACCTGGGGCTGATGTCGGAAGCGGGCTGCCCTGCTGTCGCCGACCCCGGCGCGGCGCTGGTGGCGCTGGCGCAGGCGCGCGGGATTCGCGTCGCGCCGCTGATCGGCCCCTCCTCCCTGCTTCTCGCGCTGATGGCCTCCGGTCTTGAGGGTCAGCGTTTCGCCTTCCACGGCTACCTGCCCGCCAAAGCGGAAGAACGCGCCCGCGCCATCCGCGAACTGGAAAAGGAATCACGCGCGCGTCGCCAGACGCAAATCTTCATTGAAACGCCCTACCGCAACGCCGCGCTCTACGCCGCCCTGCTGCAACACGCCCGCCCGGAAACCCGCCTCTGCCTCGCCAGCGACCTCACGCTGGCGAGCGAATTCATCCGCACCCGCAACATCCGCGATTGGCGCAAAGCGCCGCCGCCCGAACTGGAACGCCGCCCGACGGTGTTTTTGTTGTTGGGATAGCGTAGGGCGAAAGCGAAGAAACCGCCATCGTCGATATGCGGGGCAGAGGGCGCGCGCCCTGTCAAAAGGTTTGTCCGCCGTCATGAACTTGTGTGCATGGCGCAGGAAGACAGAAGACAACCGGCTTTTGTCGCTTCGCGCCACGCGGCTACAAAAAATCCCCGCGAAACCATCAGCATCCTGATATTCCTGTTGACAATGATAAATCCATGCGTATAGTGGGTTCTTTCACATTTCGTTACGTCTTATCCAACATGGTCAGGGTCGCAAAAATCCCGCGCAATAACCTCTTGGGCATAATGCCCTTTGCGTCAAACGCGCGTCCTTTTTTGTAAAAAACATTGATAAATCAAATGGATAACCGTATAATACCGCAGACCGCAGACCGCAGACCGCAGACCGCAGACCGCAGACCGCTAGCGCGTCAGCATAAAACTGCGCGTCGCGCGCCGTTTCTTTCCGATCATTTTTCTTCACGCCGTGTTTCTCCGGGAGCGCGGCGTTTGTCGCGGCGTTTGTCGTTTACGTCCGTGCATCCGCACGCCAATCTCCCCGTAAATTCACCCGGCAATCCACACGCTAAAGCGCGCGCCCAAAACCGATTTCCGGGGTTTGCGCGCGCTTTTTTGTGTTCCGGTCGACGCTGTTTTTTCAATCCCCTGCTTTTTCAACCGCTGCTTTTTCAACCGCTTTTGTGAGGTCATCCATCCATGTCTTACCTTCCTTCTTTTCAACGCCGCAAGGCGTTTCTGGCCGTATCCGCCGCCCTCACGCTCTCCGCGCCGTTCGGCG
>JAISRR010000127.1 GCA_031273565.1 Zoogloeaceae bacterium
AGGTAAAGCTGATATTTCTGAATGAAAAGCTGGCTGTTCATCTGGTAGGTGGCGTATTCCACCAGCAACTCATCCTTGTTGCGGCTCAGGATGATGCCGATGGGCGGCTGGTCTTCGGAAGTGTTCTCTTCCTTGGCAAAGTAGCCCAGATAAAGATTCATCTGCCCGATGTCGTGGTGCTGCACATCGCCAATCTTCAGGTCAATCAGCACGAAGCAGCGCAGGATGCGGTGGTAAAAATTGCGCTCCAGCGGGTCATCCAGCATCAACAGTTCCACATAGTGTGACCAGCTCAATAAGTCAGACAGCGTCTGACCTATTGGGTAGCGCAGGTAAAACAGGCGCATGTAGATCAGGTTGCTGCGGTTAAACCTCTTGCCAAGGCGCAGACGCAGGTCGGCGGGCAGCTGGTCTATCAAGCTCGCGCCGTATTCAGCGCGGTCTTTGCCACCCTGTTCGAACTCAACGATCTGCTGCCCCACTTGCCAATAGGTTTGTAGTAACTGCGTGTTGACGGCTTGTAGCGCCGTGCTCCGGCCTGCCACGTAGGTACGTGAAATCTGCTCCAGCAAATCCTGATACATGGCACTGTGCGCAAGCTTGCTCATAGTTGCTCCCTGAAGCAGCCCACCCGGGTCTGTACGGCGGCGGTCTGGAGCTTGTCCAGCAAGGCCAACTGGTGAAGCCACGGTAATTGTGCAAGCATCGCTTGCACAAACTCCCCACCAGGCCAAGCCTCGGCGAAGTATCCGGCGGGTATGGCGTTCAATCCGTGTTCACTCATGCGCGCGCCTCACAGACTCTTCACTTCAGTGGCGGGCGAAAGCAGCCTGAAAATCTGTTCCACGTTGATCTTGACCGCGCTGTCCTTGAACCCGGCGTCGCGGAACACCACGCGCAGCGGCTTGTGCGTAGCCAGTTCCTTGACAAAGGCTTCGTCGATACCGCCGTGGGCGTCGAAGCAGGCGGCCAGCGCGTTGCCATCGACGAAGAACACCTCTTTGCCCTGAATGGCTTTCTTCTCGATGGGCAGCGCAAGGTCAACGCCCCAATCCAGCATCACCTGAAACAGCAGGTCTTCCGCCGTGCGGTCGGGTTTGATGTTGTCTACGAACAGACCCAGCTTCTCCTTCTCCAGCGTATCGGGGGCGTAATAGACGTCGGCCATGTTTGAGGTGTCGATCTTGAGGACGCGGAAGCCGACGTCACCTTTCCATTCCTGTGCTCTCACGGCACTGGCTGCCCGCCGGATGCGCTCTTTTGAAACATCAGCAATTGTTCGATAGCCAGCCTCCGCCGCCGCAGATGTCGATGAACAAGGCTCCGGCAATTGAACGAGGACGAACCTGCGATGCTTACCGTCCTCTGCGTTCAATTGAAAAACAGCGTGCGCCGTCGTTGCGGAGCCAGCGAAGAAGTCCATAACAATACAGTCATCGTCAGCGCTTGTTGTCGCCATTTCAATGAACTTGGCAATGACGGTTTCGTCCTTCGGGAAGTCAAATATCCCTGGTCCCAAAAGCGATGCAAGTCGTTCGGATGCCGAACGTGCGGGCTGATAGAACACGCTCGGTGGCGTCAGCGCATCTGTCTCATGGAGGTAACGCCGGATCATGACACTCGTTGGCGTAATAAAGCTGACGCGGCCCTCTTCTACCAAACGATTGAACTCGCTCTGATCGAAGCTCCATCCACGGTTGCGGCGTAGGGGAATTGGCTCACCTGTTTTTGGATTGACAAGCTGGAACCGTCGTCCACCCGGAGCCGTCGGGTCGTCTTCCTTGTAGGCACCTCTGGCGTCTATGTACCGGAACCGCCGCAGCCCAAAGACCGGCTTGGCCTTCATGGATCGGAACCACCCAGCCAAGTCCTGCGATGCCGACTCATAGTCCGTTCCGTACACGCCCTTCAACCTGGCAACCTCGGCTAACGCCTCATCTACCCCCTCCTTGCGGATGCTCCACTCTCTCGGCACAACATTCCGGTTCTTCGCGTAAACAAGAGCGTACTCATGGGACACACCAACTTGCTTGGCATCGTTCTTGTTGGCACCTTCCCAGACAATCTGCGCGATGAAATTCCCTTCGCCGAATATCTCACTGCATATCTTGCGCAGATTGTCGACCTCGTTATCGTCGATTGAAACGAAGATCACCCCGTCTTCCGCCAGAAGGTTCCGCGACAACCGCAGCCGCGCGTAAATCATGGTCAGCCAGTCTGAATGGAATCGTCCATTTGCTGCGGTATTGGCAGCCAGACGATTTCCTTCCTCATCCACTTGATTGGAGCGGCGCAAGTATTCACCTGCATCTTCGGCAAAATCATCTTCGTAGATAAAGTCATTACCCGTGTTGTACGGCGGGTCAATGTAGATCAACTTCACCTTGCCCAGATACGTCTCCTGCAACAGCTTCAACGCATCCAGATTATCGCCTTCGATGAACAGGTTCTTCGTGGTGTCAAAATCCACGCTCTCTTCACGGCAGGGCCGCAATGTCCTGGCAATCGGCGCATTGGCCGTCAGCAGCGCCTCGCGCTTGCCCGGCCAGTTGAGGTGGTAACGCTCCTGCGGGCCTTCCACGATGGCGTCGGAGAGTTCCTGCCGAAGCTGGTCGAAATCCACCGCCAGCTTTACGCCGCCATCCTCATCCCGCGCCTCCGTCACGCAGCCGGGGAACAACTCGCGGATACGCGCGATGTTGGCAGCGGTCAGGTTGGGCGAGTGCATCTTCAGTTTGTCCATCGGTTGTTTCCCTGGAGCGTGTTGCGGTTTCGACAGAGCGGCGAATTCGCTGCTCTACCCGTAACATCAGAAAAATCGTCAGACGTTGAACAGGAAATTCATCACATCCCCGTCCCTGAC
Source organism: Zoogloeaceae bacterium (assembly GCA_031273565.1). Taxonomy (GTDB): domain Bacteria; phylum Pseudomonadota; class Gammaproteobacteria; order Burkholderiales; family Rhodocyclaceae; genus Azovibrio. Next base: position 2,864 of record JAISRR010000127.1, read on the forward strand.
CACGTAATCCTTGCCTTCGGCGCGCATTTTGCCCGCTTCTTTCGCGCCGTGTTCGCCCTTGCAGGCGATGAAATCAGCGTAGGCGATGGTTTGGGCGCGGATAAAACCGCGCTCAAAATCAGTGTGGATGACCCCGGCGGCCTGAGGCGCGGTGTCGCCCTTGTGAATCGTCCAGGCGCGTACTTCCTTTACGCCGGCGGTGAAGTAGGTTTGTAGCCCCAACAGGTCGTAGGCGGCGCGGATCAGGCGGTTCAGGCCGGGTTCTTCCAGACCCAGGTCGGCGAGGAAGGCTTGTTTGTCCTCGTCTTCCAGATCGGCCAGTTCTTCCTCAATCTTGGCGCAGACGGCGATGACGGGCGCGCCCTCTCCGGCGGCGTGTTCTTCCAGGCGCGTCAGGTGCGGGTTGTCGTGAAAACCGCCCTCAAGCACGTTGCCAACATACATCGCGGGCTTGATGGTGAGCAGGCAGAGGGGTTTGATGAGCGCGATTTCTTCCGGCGAGAGGCGGGCTGTGCGGGCGGGTTTGCCTTCGTTCAGGTGCGGCTGAAGTTTTTTCAGCACGGCGACCAGTTTTTGCGCGTCCTTGTCGCCGGATTGGGCTTTTCTGACATCGCGGTTCAGGGTTTTTTCCACAGCGGCGAGATCGGCGAGCGCCAGTTCGGTGATGATGGTTTCAATATCGGCAATCGGGTCAACCCGACCAGCGACGTGCACGATGTTGGGGTCGTCAAAGCAGCGCACCACATTGACGATGGCGTCGGTTTCGCGGATGTTGGCGAGGAACTGGTTGCCGAGTCCCTCGCCCTTCGACGCGCCCGCCACCAGCCCGGCGATATCGACGAATTCGACGATGGCATGCTGGATTTTCTGCGGCTTGACGATGGCGGAGAGCGCCTCAAGGCGCGAATCGGGTACTTCGACAATGCCGACATTGGGTTCGATGGTGCAGAACGGGTAATTGGAGGCTTCGATGCCCGCCTTGGTGAGGGCGTTGAAGAGGGTGGATTTGCCGACGTTGGGCAGGCCGACGATGCCGCATTGAAGACTCATGGCGATATTCCTTGCGAGTGGGATTCAGGATGGGCTGACATGCAACAGTCGTTGCGCTTTTTCGTAATCGCCCGCCGCGAGCGCGGGCCAGACATCAAGGCAACGCTTAATGGCGATGTCGATGGCGGTCTGCTCTTCCGCCCTGGGGCGGGCGAGCACAAAATCCACGACCGGCTGGGCAAGGCCGAGATTGCGCGGATGACCGATACCCAGACGCAGACGCCAGAAATCGGGTGTGGACAAGGCCGCCTGAATGTCTTTCAAGCCATTGTGCCCGCCATTGCCGCCGCCCTGTTTGAGGCGAATGCCACCGGGAGGCAGGTCGAGGTCGTCGTGGACGACCAGCACTTCTTCCGGGGGGATTTTGTAGAAACGCGCCAAGGCGCCGACGGCCTGACCGGAACGATTCATGAAGGTGCCGGGTTCCAGAAACCACTGCTCACCCTGCCGTCCGACCAGAGCAAAAAATCTGGATTGCGGCGACAGACTCACTTTCAATTGCCGCGCCAACTGGTCGACGAACCAGAACCCGGCGTTATGCCGGGTGGCGGCGTAGTCGGGGCCGGGATTACCGAGGCCGACGATCAGGCGGGGCGAGGTCATGGCGCGTTATTTCATTCACGATAAAAACAAAGGGCTGCCTGCGGTCAAGCCGGGCAGCCCTGCGAGCGTTCGTTAATTGCTCTGTGCCGACACAGGTGGCTTATTGCCCTGCGCCAGCAGCGGGGGCGGCAGGCGCTTCGACGGCGGCGGTTTCTTCCGTCGCGCCGCCCTTCTTGGCGATGCAGGAGGCCACGGTCTGGTCTTCGCCGTGCACGATGGCGCTGACGCCCTTGGGCAGTTTCAGGTGCGAAACGTGTATGGATGCGCCAGTGGTGAGTTCCTTCAGGTCGACTTCGATGAACTCGGGCAAATCAGCGGGCAGGCAGGAGACTTCCAGTTCGGTGATGATGTGCGCAATCTGACCGCCGCCCAGTTTGACGCCGGGCGCGATGTCCTGATTGATGAAGTGCAGGGGTATCTTCTGGTGCAGTTTTTTGCTGGCGTCGACGCGTTGAAAATCCACATGCAATACGATGGGTTTGTAGGCGTGAACCTGAAAATCGCGCAGCAACACCTGCTCTTTTTTACCTTCCAGCTCGATGGTGAGCAGAGAGGAATGGAAGGCTTCTTTTTTGAGGCCGAGGTAAAGGGCGTTGTGCTCAAGCTCGATGACTTCCGGAGGTTGATTGGCGCCGTAGATGATGCCGGGGACTTTACCGGCACGACGCAGGCGGCGGCTCGCACTCGTTCCCTGCAGTGTGCGTTTTTGGGCGTTCAGAACAAATTGCATGATGACTCCATGAAATAACCGGCCCGCGACCAGGCCGGCGGGTTGAAAAAACTATTCGATAAACAGCGAAGAGACGGAATCGTCGCTGCTGATGCGGCGGATGGTTTCCGCCAGCAGGGGCGCGACGGAAAGCTGGCGAATGTGCGTGCTGGCGGCGGCTTCCGGGCGCAGCGGGATGGTGTCGGTCACGACCAGGGCATCGAGGTCGGAACTGTCCACCCGTGTTACCGCGTCACCGGAAAGCACTGGGTGGGTGCAATAGGCCACGACTTTTTTCGCGCCGCTGGCTTTCAGGGCGGTGGCGGCCTTGCACAGGGTGCCTGCGGTATCCACCATGTCGTCCATGATGACGCAGGTACGGTCTTTTACGTCGCCGATGATGTTCATCACTTCGGTCACATTGGCTTTCGGGCGGCGCTTGTCGATGATCGCCAGATCGCATTCCAGACGTTTGGCCAGCGAACGGGCGCGCACCACGCCGCCGTGGTCGGGTGAAACCACCAGCGGGTTTTCGTAACGCTGCTTCTTGAGGTCTTCGATCAGGATGGGCAGGCCGTAGATGTTATCGACGGGAATGTTGAAAAAGCCCTGGATTTGCTCGGCGTGCAAATCCATGGTCAGCACCCGATCCACGCCGGAAACCATCAACATGTTGGCGACCAGCTTGGCGGCGATGGCAACGCGCGAGGAGCGCGGACGCCGATCCTGACGGGCATAGCCGAAATAGGGAATGGCGGCGGTGATGCGTCCGGCGGAGGCGCGTTTCAGGGCGTCGACCATCAGCAGGATTTCCATCAGGTGATCGTTGGTGGGCGCGCAGGTCGATTGCAGCACGAAAACATCGTGACCGCGCACATGCTCCTGAATTTCAACATTGACTTCGCCATCGGAGAAGCGGCCTACATGCGCTTGTCCCAGTTTTATGTTGAGTGCCGCCGCCACGTCGGCAGCCAGACTGGCGTTGGCGTTACCGCTGAAAACCATCAGACTGTTGTAAGGCATTGCGTATCCTTCAGACAGATGCGTCCATCCGCCATAAATGATTTCGGGCAGGCGGAGCCTGCCCGATGGATTTTGTGGCTGGGGAAGAAGGATTCGAACCTTCGAATGCCGGAATCAAAATCCGGTGCCTTGACCAACTTGGCGACTCCCCAGCGGTTCGCTTCCCCGGTTGCCCGCAGAAGCGAGGCGCGCATTATACAAAAAAATCACGGGCGCGCCACTGGTTTTTTACAGGGCGCGGGGTGCGGGGGCATTGAAAGCCTCCCGCTCCGGGAGAGGCGACGCAAAGCGCCGGAAGGAGCGCCGTATTCAGAAGACAGAGGACAGAAGACAGAGGACGGTAATATTTGCGGGCGCGGAGCGCCCGGTGACTGGACTGCCCGCTGTCTTCTGTTCTCTGGAATGTTCATGTGATGTAATGGGTCAATAGTTGGAGCGTTTACGTTTGAATGCGAGCCGCCGCGTTTTCATCACGTCATTCCTTTGCCTGCCGGAATCCAGGAGTTTGAGGTACGCACTGGGTCCCGGCTTTCGCCGGGACGACGCGCTGGTGTTTGTATCGATGTTCATGCGATGTGATGTGCCGATATTTGGAGCGTTTTACGTTTGAATGCGGACCGCCGCGTTTTCATCCCGTCATTCCGGCGCAAGCCGGAATCCATGGGTTTGAGGTATGCACTGGGTCCCGGCTTTCGCCGGGACGACGCGCTGGTGTCTCTATCAAGGTTCATGCGATGTAATATCCGAAAACGCGCTAACGGATCGCGAGGATCGAATCGAACAGTTCGGAAGCGATCTGCAACATCTTGGCCGCCGCCTGGTAGGACTGTTGATACTGGATGAGACTCACCGCTTCCTCGTCCAGATTGACCCCGGAAACGGAATCGCGCGCTTTCTCGGCTTCCGCCAGCACGACTTGCCGCGCCGCCAGCACGGTGTTTACCTCATGGCCCTTGTTGCCCGCGTTGCTGACCGTCTGCGCATAAACGGTCGAGAAACTGGCCGTATTGCCGGCCATCGTCTTGCCCGTCTGCAACTGCCCCAGCAGCAGGGCGTTCCGGTTGTCCGACACGCCGTTGGAATTTCTCTCGATGGTGAAGGTGTCGTTATCCTGCGGGGTTCCGCTGAGGGTGAAACTGATTTCGTCAAACGTGTAGGTCGCTCCGTTGGTATATGGCACCGGCGCTGCGGCATACGTGGTCTCTACACCATCAATGGTCACCGTTACGGGAAAGGAAGGGAACCCCGTGAGTTCACCGCCAGCACTGCTATAAGTCAGCGTCACCGACGCCGGCAGCGTATACCCCGGCCCCACGCTGCCCGGCGAAATCACCGCCGTACCGGCATTGTCCGGGTCGGCCTGGGCCAATACCGGCGCCGCCGCGGCAATCTGACGGACATCGGCGGCGATGGTGGGGTTGACCTCGAGACCTCGCGCGACGTTGCTGGTCGGCTGGATCAGGT
>JAISRR010000130.1 GCA_031273565.1 Zoogloeaceae bacterium
AGACCACAATAGACCGGATAAAAACTGTAAGTCACATCCGGCAGCAGCAGGGGCGCCTCGTGCCGGAACAAGGCCTGAAACACATGCGCCAGCACTTCGTCGGAACTGTTGCCCACAAACACCTGCCGGGAATCAATGCCGTGGCGGACATAGTGACGGACGATGGCGTCCCTGAGACGATCCCCGCGAGGATCGGGATAACGGGCGAGACGCGCGCCCTCCTCGCCCAATTCCGCCCGGATGGCGGCCACGACCCTGGGAGAAGGCGGATAGGGATTTTCGTTGGTGTTGAGCTTGACGAGACCGGCAAGTTTGGGCTGCTCACCCGGATGGTAAGGATTCAGGCCGTGTACCACGGCGCTCCAGAATTGGCTCATGACAGGTTTTATTTCGCGGCAAAGGTTGAAGAAACGCGGAAATCACGTCACGCAATCCACATAATAACGCCCGTCTTCCTCATATTTCACCAGACCGTGCACATCGGTTTCAAAGCCCGGAAAACGCAGGTTGAAATCGCGGGTGAATTGCAGGTAGCGCACGATGGTGCGGTTGAAGCGCTCGCCGGGAATCAGAAGCGGAATGCCCGGCGGATAGGGCGTCAGCAGTACGGCGGTAATGCGGTTTTCCAGGTTGTTGATGGCGACCCGCTCGATTTCCCGGTGCGCCATTTTTGCAAAGGCATCGGCGGGACGCATGGCGGGTTCCATGTTGGAGATGTACATTTCCGTGGTCAGGCGCGCCACGTCGTTTTCCTTGTACACGGTGTGAATCTGCTTGCACAGGTCTTTCAGGCCCACCCGCTCGTACCGGGGATGTTTCAGGACAAATTCGGGCAGCGCCTTCCAGAGGGGCTGATTCTTGTCATAGTCGTCCTTGAATTGTTGCAGGGCGGTCACCAGGGTATTCCAGCGGCCCTTGGTGATGCCGATGGTAAACATGATGAAGAAGGAATAAAGGCCGCATTTTTCCACGATGACGCCATGCTCGGCCAGATATTTGGTCACAATGGCGGCGGGAATGCCCCGTTCGGCGAATTCGCCGGACACATCCAGCCCCGGCGTGATGATGGTGGCCTTGATCGGATCCAGCATGTTGAAATTTTCGGCCAGACGGCCAAAGCCGTGCCAGCGTTCGCCGGGTTTCAGCATCCAGGCGGCGCGCTCTTCGATGCCTTCTTCGGAAAGATCATCCGGCCCCCAGACCGTAAACCACCAGCCTGTCCCCCAGTCCTGCCCGACCTTCCGCATGGCGCGGCGGAAATTCAGGGCTTCGGCGATGGATTCCTCCACCAGCGCCGTGCCGCCCGGCGCTTCCATCATCGCCGCCGCCACGTCACAAGAGGCGATGATGGAATATTGGGGCGAGGTAGAGGTGTGCATCAGATAGGCTTCGTTGAAGGCGTTGCGATCCAGTTTGCTCAATTCCGCGTCCTGCACCAGAATTTGCGAGGCTTGCGAGAGGCCGGCCAGCAGCTTGTGGGTGGATTGCGTGGCGAAAATCATGGATTCCTGACAGCGGGGCCGATCCGCGCCGATGGCGTGATAGTCGCCGTAAAAATCGTGAAACGCGGCGTGCGGCAGCCAGGCTTCGTCAAAATGCAACGCGCCTACCTTGCCGTCCAGTTCCGCCTTGATGGCTTCCACATTGTAGAGAATGCCATCGTAGGTGGATTGGGTGATGGTCAGTACGCGCGGCTTGCCTTTGGCGGTTCTGGCAAACGGATGGGCGGCGATTTTTTTCTCGATGTTCTCCCAGCGAAATTCCTCCTTGGGGATGGGGCCGATGATGCCGTAATTGTTGCGGGTGGGCATCAGGAACACGGGGATGGCCCCGGTCATCATGATGGCGTGCAACACCGATTTGTGACAGTTGCGATCCACAATGACCACATCCCCCGGCGCGACGGTGGAATGCCAGACGATCTTGTTGGATGTCGAGGTGCCGTTGGTCACGAAATACAGGTGGTCGGAATTGAAAATCCGCGCCGCGTTGCGCTCGGAAGCCGCCACCGGGCCGGTGTGGTCGAGCAGTTGCCCCAATTCCTCCACCGCGTTGCAGACATCGGCGCGCAACATGTTTTCGCCGAAAAACTGATGGAACATCTGCCCGACCGGACTTTTCAGAAACGCGACGCCGCCGGAATGACCGGGACAATGCCAGGAATAGGAACCGTCAGCGGCATAATGGGTCAGCGCCCGGAAAAAGGGCGGCGGCAGGGAATCCAGATAGGCTTTGGCCTCGCGCACCACGTAACGGGCAATGAATTCCGGCGTGTCCTCATACATGTGGATGAAGCCATGCAACTCGCGCAGCACATCATGAGGAATATGGCGGGAAGTTCGGGTTTCCCCATGCAGAAAGATGGGAATATCGGTATTCCTCAAACGGATTTCCTGCACAAAAGCCCGGAGTTCGGCAATGGTCTCCTCCGGCTCCTGCAACAATTCCTCGTCGTCGACAGAAAGAATGAAGGCGGAACCCCGGCTTTGCTGCTGCGCGAAGGAGGTCATGTCGCCGTAACTGGTCACGCCCAGCACCTCCATGCCCTCTTTTTCAATCGCGTCAGCCAGAACGCGGATGCCGAAACCGGAAGCGTTTTCGGAGCGGAAATCTTCATCAATGATGATGACGGGAAAATGAAAGCGCATGGGGTTCAGAGGACAGAAGACGGAGGACAGAAGACAGCGCGGGGGCGTTGTTCTTTCCGGGTGGGCAAAGGGGAGCGGGAATCTGCGCGGGGAGCGGGCATCATTATATTCTCCTCAGATTTTGGGCAGGGTCACGCCGACCTGCCCCTGATATTTGCCGCCCCTGTCCTTGTAGGAAGTCTCGCAGACCTCATCGGACTCGAAAAACAAGACCTGGGCGCAGCCCTCGCCCGCGTAGATTTTGGCGGGCAGCGGCGTGGTGTTGGAAAATTCCAGGGTGACGTAACCCTCCCATTCCGGCTCGAAAGGCGTCACATTGACAATAATGCCGCAGCGGGCATAGGTGCTTTTGCCCAGACAGACGGTGAGCACGCTGCGGGGAATGCGAAAATATTCGACCGTGCGGGCCAGCGCGAAGGAATTGGGCGGGATGATGCAGACATCCGCCTCGATCTCGACAAAGGATTTGGGATCAAAGGCTTTCGGATCGACCACCGTGGAATTGATGTTGGTAAACACCTTGAATTCCGGCGCGCAGCGAATATCGTAGCCGTAGCTGGACGTTCCGTAGGAGACGATTTTCTGACCGTCAACCTCACGCACCAGTTGCGGCTCGAAAGGCTCGATCATGCCGTGTTCCGCC
>JAISRR010000137.1 GCA_031273565.1 Zoogloeaceae bacterium
CAACCGTCTGCTGGCGCAAAGCGGCATCTACGAAGCCTTTACCGAAAAACTGGCGGCAAAAGTGCGGACGCTCAAGGTAGGTAACGGCGCGGAGGCGGGCGTCACCCAAGGCCCGCTCATCGACAGCGCCGCCCTGGAAAAAGTGGAAGCGCAGGTCGCTGACGCCGTGGCGAAAGGGGGGCGCATCCTCACGGGCGGACAACGCCACGCCTGCGGCGGAACCTTCTACGAACCGACGGTAATCGCCGACGCGACGGCACAGATGCGCTGCGCGCGGGAAGAAACCCTCGGCCCCGTCGCGCCGGTTTTCCGCTTCGAAACCGAAGCGGAAGCCATCGCGCTTGCCAACGATACGGAATTCGGCCTCGCCAGCTATTTCTTCAGCCAGAACCTGAACCGGGTCATCCGGGTCGCCGAAGCGCTGGAATACGGCATGGTCGGCGTCAACACCGGCCTGATTTCCAACGAGGTCGCGCCCTTCGGCGGCATCAAGCAATCCGGCTTTGGCCGCGAGGGTTCCAAGTACGGCATCGAGGAATATCTGGTCATCAAGCAGATGTGTATCGGTCTTGCGTGAACCTTTCCGTTTTTCACTCACCACAACTGGAGCCATCACCATGAAACATCACCTCAAAAAAACCTTGCGGGTTGCCCGCGACCTGCCCTTTATCGCCCTGATCGGCAGCGCCATCCTGTTTGAACGCGCAATGGGCAGCCTGCGTAAACGCTGAGGCAAGGTAGCGCCCGGCGAAAACAGGTGCGAAAATAGGCGCAAGGAGAGTGTGCTCATGACCACATTTTTTGTGACTTTCGGCGTCATCGTTTTCCTGGTGCTCATCATGGCCATCGGCGTCATGTTCGGCAGAAAGCCCATTCAGGGCAGTTGCGGCGGCTACGATGCGCTGGGCGCGGAATGCGCGATTGGCTGCAAAACGCCTTGTGAAAAACGCCTCGCCCGCATGCGGGCGGCGGCGGATGCAACCGCCACAACGGAACAGAACAAGGAGGCGCAGACTTGAGCGGTAAAGCGTTACGGGCGTAGTCCGTAACCTTTGAAGCCAGTTCATTTTTAACAGGCCGGAAACCGCTTTACCCACCAGCAGCGCGGATTGCTCAATACCCTGCCCAAGTCCAGCGCCAGAAACCCGCCAGAGCAATGGCTTCGTCTTTCAGATTACCAGGCGCGGTTTTATGGCCTTCGATTTTTTCCTGCACGGACGCCAGACGTTCTGACGTGGCGCGCCCCGGACGTTCGTAACGAGTTTGCAAGTCGGCGATTCCCCGTCCGCCATTCATCGCGGCACGCCGGATTTCCAGCTCCAGTTCCGATGGCCTTGTCGTTGCCCTTTCGACCTGCCAGTTCAGGCCGGGGTCGCTCAATTCGCGCAGGAGACGCGAAAAATGTTCCTGCCTCAGGTTCAGCCGGGCAGCGAAAGGCTCGCTTGATCGGGCGGGATGGCCTCTGGCGTGAACCACGCCAGTCGCGCATGTAAACGCACCACGCTGCCGATCACGATCAGGGCGGGCGGACGGAGGTTTTCCTGACGGATGCGTTCCGGCAATCCGGCAAGCGCGGCAAACAGGGTTTGCTGATCGGGCAATGTGCCCCGGCGCACCACGGCGGCGGGCGTGTCGGCAGGCAGGCCGTGCCTGATGAGTTGCCGACAGATTTCGTCCACGCCGCCAACGCCCATGTAAAACACCAGCGTTTGACCGGAGCGGGCGAGCGCAGGCCAATCCAGATGTACGCCGCCCTCCTTGCGATGGCCGGTCACAAAAACCAGCGATTGGGCGTGATCTCTGTGCGTCAGGGGAAACCCCGCATAGGCGGCGCACCCCGCAGCGGCGGTAACGCCGGGCACGACTTCAAAGGGAATGCCGGCGGCGACCAGCGCTTCCAGTTCCTCGCCGCCTCGCCCGAAAATGAACGGGTCGCCCCCTTTCAGGCGGATCACGGCGAGTCCCTGCCGCGCCAGATCAACCAGCAAGGCGCTGATCGCCGCCTGTGGCAGCGTGTGGCGCGAACGCTCCTTGCCCACATAAATGCGGCGCGCCGCAGGACGCGCCAGTTCGAGGATGCCATCGCCAATGAGGTGGTCGTGCACAATGGCGTCGGCGTGCGCCATCAACCGGGCGGCCTTCAGGGTCAGCAATTCAGGATCGCCCGGCCCCGCGCCGACCAGCCAGACTTTGCCCGCTTGCAGGGCGAGGTTTGACGAGGTCTTCATCGTCCGCGCTTCACGCGACCGCCAATACCGCCGCAAACCCGCCGCCCGGGGTGCGAAAATTGGTGGTCTGCCCTTGATAGAGCCGGGCGGCAAAGAGTTGGACCTCCCCCTGAAAAACATAGGCGCGGACATCCAGTTTCAAGACCCGGTTTTCTGTTTCGCCTTCCACCCGCAGACAACGCGTGGAAGGCGGCGCAAAACGCTGGGCGACATAGCCGCCTTTCAGGATCAGATCAAACACCTTGTGCGTGAGCTTGTCGCCCCGGTAGGCGGCGCGGCTGCCAAACCCGGCGGCGGGTTTGAAAAACCATTGTTTGCGGGTTTGCCAGAACCGCCCGGCGTTTTCCGGCGTGACTTCCTCCGTGCGCGGAATGCCCGCAAGCAGGATGTTTTGCCAACAGGCGGCGATTCCGGCCCGGTCAAGCCAGGTGGCGTCAGAAAGCAGACCCAGATTGCGTTTGTCGGCATACAGGGCGTGCGCGTGCGGATGCGGGGTCAGGACAACCGCGTCCGCCCGGTAAGCCGCATTGAGGGCGACATGTTCCGGCGCGGCAAGGGAAAAATCGGTGAGACGGTTATAGACCATATCCACTGGCTCGCCCGCGTGCCGCAACGCTTTGCCATCCCAGGTGAATTCACGCGGATCGGCGATTACGGCGTCGATGCCTGCCGATAAAAACAGCGTGCGGAACAGCGTGAATTCCGGCGCCAGATATTGATCTTCCGGCGTCGTATCCACAATGGCAAGGCGGCGCAGTGTTTTTTCCGGGCTGCGTATCGCCTGCCAGGTCGCCTGAAACATGGCGAGCGTCTCTGCCCGCACATCGTCGCCGCCCGCTGCACGCGCGAGATTGGCGTTGAGCAGGAGTCCTCCGGCATTGGTATTGATTTCAATCAGACGGATGCCTGCGGGCGTCAGGTGAAAATCGTAACCCATACAAACGCCCGG
>JAISRR010000033.1 GCA_031273565.1 Zoogloeaceae bacterium
CGCGCTTTGGCCGTTTCTGCGGCGGTCACGTATTGCAAAATCTGTTGCGCGCTCAACGCGCCGGTTTTGTCGAGCGAGCGGGCGCGGCGGGCGTTTTCTTCCGCCTCGACGACAAGCGCCTCCGCTTCCGCCAGGGCCGCCTCCGCCTGCGCGACCTCGATTTTGACCGTAGCGTCATCAAACACCGCCAGCACTTCGCCTTTACGCACCGCATCGCCCACGTTGACCCGGACTTCAGCCAGACGCAAGTCCGTCACATCCGAGCCGATGATGGCCTCCTGCCAGGCCGCGATGTCGCCGTTGGCGGTCAGGCGCACGGGCAAGGTCTCAGTGCGGGGAGCGGTCACGCTGACCGTCAGCGCCGGACGCAGCGCAATATCCGCGACGGCATCGGCTGCAACAAAGGGGTTGGTCACAAAAAAGAGGGTCAGCGCAAGTGTGCTGACCACAGCAAGGCCCGACACAAGACCGATGAGGCGTTTTTTCATTGAATTTTACAATTCCATTGTTTCTGGCCTCGTATGGTAATGCAATGCAAGAACAAATGACTCAGCAACCTGTCTGGCGGCGTTCAAATCCCTGTGTTTTCCACTGATCCTGCCCCCGGTCAACCTGTCCCTTGCGGAGGGATTTAATCCCCGCAAGGCAGCATGACGTTGGTCGTATCGTCCCAAACACGGCTCATCCGGGTCAAAATGAAGCGGTTGAGTCGAGTATTATTGCGAGCCAACCGTACACCGCCCGCGAAACCCTGCGCGACGATGGTGACGACACAACAACAGGAGAACGTAATTGATTTTGAATGCTTATTACACGCTCATCGCGGCAACGGCGGTCTTGTTGACTGGACGTTTTCTGGTGTCAAGAGTGCGCGTTCTGGCGCACTTCAGCATCCCGGAGCCGGTGGCGGGAGGTCTGGTGGCCGCGCTTGCGGTGACGACGTTGCTCCACGTCAATGGCTTCAGCCTGACGATAGATGCCGGACTGCAAGACAGTTTCATGCTGATGTTTTTCGCTTCCATCGGACTCAACGCCGATTTTTCCCGTCTGCGGGTGGGCGGTATGCCATTGGTCGTGTTAACGGTGGTGGTCTCCGCGTTCATCGTGTTGCAAAACCTGATCGGCGTCGGGCTGGCAAGCCTGCTGGGATTACACCCGCTGACCGGCCTGCTCGTTGGGTCGATTACCCTGACCGGAGGTCACGGCACCGCAGGCGGTTGGGGGACGATGCTGGAAGACATGGGCGTGCAGGGCGCAACGGCCATCGGCATGGCCTGCGCGACCTTCGGATTGATTCTCGGCGGTCTGGTCGGGGGGCCGGTGGCGCAACGTCTGCTTCGGGGATTGAAAACGCCTGGTCAGGCGTCACTGGAAGATTCATCCGGTGAAATCGCCTTTGAACAGCCGCGTCACACCCGTTTGATTACAGCCGATTCGGCGCTGGAAACGCTCACCCTGTTTGCCATCGCCCTCGCCGCCGCGCATTTCCTTGCCGGCATTCTGACCGAGGCGCTCGCGGAGACGACCGTGCGTTTACCGACCTTCGTGCTGGCGCTGGGTTCCGGCATCATCGTGCGCAACGTGCTCTCAAGGGTGTTTAACGTCGTCATCTTCGACCGTTGCGTGGATGTAATCGGCAATGTCTCCCTGTCGCTCTTTCTGGCGATGGCCATGTTGTCGCTGAAATTATGGCAACTGGTGGATCTGGCGATTCCCTTGTTGCTGATTCTCTGCGTGCAGACCGTGGCGATGGTGTGCTACGCCAGTTATGTGACCTTCCGCTTTCTGGGCAGGGATTACGACGCCGCCGTGATTGCCGCCGGTCACTGCGGCTTCGGCATGGGCGCGACGCCCACGGCGGTCGCCAACATGCAGGCGGTAACGCAGAAATTCGGCATTTCGCACAAAGCCTTCCTGATCGTGCCGCTGGTCGGCGCGTTTTTTGTCGACATCCTCAATACCATCCTGCTCTCGGTGTTTACGGCGTTACCGTTTTTGCGTTGAGGGGGGCGGAGGACTGAGGACAGAAGACAGAAGACAGTCAGTCAGGGGCGCTTTGCGCCCGTTGGTGGAGGCCGCAGGGCAATCGCACAGGCAGATGTCGTCAGCTTTTGAGGAAACGCGTTGGCCATCAGCGGTTGATGAGGTGGCAGTATCGTTTGCGGTGCTTCACGCCAAAAAGTCGAACGCGCCGACCAACGGCGCGAATGCCCCCTGGGAGCGCAGCCTGAGCGGGTTCAGGTAGGGCGGGTTCAGGTAGGGCGCTTTCTCCGAAAGCGCCGCATGTCAAGATGGCGGATTGCCCTGGTGGAGGCCGATGTACGCGCCCGATCCGCACGTTTCCACGCTACACTTGTTGCGTACCGCACACGCAAATCCGGATACGCCCGATTTTATTCATCAGGAATCAGGAACATGGACACGCTTTTCTACGCCCTGGTCAAGTTTTTTTCGTATAGCTTCTGGTGCCTGTTGGGGTTTTATGTATTGGCGCCGACCCGTGTCTCTTTATGGCGCGCGTTCGGGTACGGCGCTTTGCGTTGGTTGCTCGGTTTGTTTTTTGGCGTGGCCGCCGCGATTGCGCTCGGGTCGGTCTCTGCCGGATCTGTCGGCGCTTTGTATGTTGGCGTGTATGTGCCGCTCAGGGTGATTGAATGGACCATCATGGCGTACCTGATTCATCGCCCGTCTTCGATGCAATGCGCTCCCGTCAAAAACGCGCGGGTCTGGCTTTGGGTGCTGGGGGGCATCCTCGTTTCGTTTGCTTCCGACCTCGCCTCGCCGGAAGGTATGGCGGGGCGTTTTTGTGTTGGTCGCTGTCTTTGTTAACGAAGTGTCGGGCTACGCCTTCGGCCTACCCGACCTGCGTGTGACAAAACAGAATCCTATAAAGACTCAAAACGTTCCGATCACCCACATCGGCACCTTGACGCCGGAATCGGTGGGGCTGTGGGTTTCGAAATGGCCGTCGCCGTCGTTATCCACCAGATAATACGGTTCGCCGATTTCCGGCGTGACCTTGATCATGTAGAGTTTGCCGCCGAGCCGGTATTCTTCCACCGTGCTGCGTTCTTCCCTGCGGATGGTGATCTGGGGTTCTTCCAGGTCTTCGTCGAAGGTCTGGAGATTCGGCGGCGGCGGGATGTCGGCGGCGGGCGTCTGCGCCATCAGCGCGGGCGTAAAAATCAGGGCGAGCGCGGAAAGCAGAAGGGGAAAACGGCGGCGCATGGGATTTCCTCGTGGGATGAAAGGGGGAATGTGGGTCTATTTTACAGGTTCAGTATCAGTTCGTGCTCGGTGGGAAGCGCCGTGAATCCTCTGGATTCGTAATGTCGGAAAATGGCTTCGACGACCTGTTCCGGCTCGTCAATGAGCTGAATCAGATCCATGTCTTGCGGGTTGATCATTTTTTCGCCGACCAGACGGTTGCGGAACCAGTCTACGAGACCCGACCAGAATGGCGTCGACACCAGAATGATGGGGATGCGCGCGCTTTTGCGGGTCTGCACCAGCGTCATCGCTTCCAGCAGTTCGTCCAGCGTTCCGAAGCCGCCGGGCATGACCACGTAGGCGCTGGCGAAACGCACGAACATGTATTTGCGGGCGAAAAAGTGGCGGAAGGAGAGCGCGATGTCCTGATAGTCGTTCGCGGCCTGCTCGTGCGGCAACTGGATGTTGAGGCCGACGGAAGGCGAGCGTCCGTAGTAGGCGCCTTTGTTGACCGCCTCCATGATGCCCGGCCCGCCGCCGGAGATGACGGAAAACCCCGCGTCGGAGAGCTTGCGGGCAATCGTTTCGGCAAGCTGGTAATACCGGTGTTGCGGTTCGGTGCGGGCGCTGCCGAAAATGGAAACCGCCGGACGAATCACTTGCAAACGGTCGGTGGCTTCCACGAACTCTGACATAATGCCGAAAACCCGCCACGCTTCCCGCGCCGCGTTGGAGTTCAATTGCAGGCCGGGGTCTTCCAGGGGGGGCAGTTTATCTTTCTTGTTCATGTGCGTTCAGGTGGTCTATGGCTCTGTTGTTGTTGGTGGATGGTTCATCCTACCTTTACCGGGCGTTTCACGCGCTGCCCGATTTGCGCACCCGCGAGGGTTTTCCGACGGGGGCGATGAAAGGCGTGCTCGCCATGCTACGCCGCCTGAATGACGACTTCAAGGCGGATTACAAGGCGGTGGTCTTCGACGCCAAAGGAAAAACGTTCCGCGCCGACTGGTATCCCGAATACAAAGCCCAGCGTCCCCCCATGCCGGAAGACCTGGCGCGCCAGATTGCGCCCATCCACGAAGCCATCCGCGCCCTGGGCTGGCCGCTATTGATGGTGGAAGGCGTGGAAGCCGACGACGTAATCGGAACCCTCACCCGGCAGGCAACGGCGGCGGGCATGGAAACGCTCGTTTCCACCGGCGACAAGGACATGGCGCAACTGGTAAACGAGCGGGTGCGGCTCGTGAATACCATGAATGACGAAATGCTGGACCGCGCCGGGGTCACGGCCAAATTCGGCGTGCCGCCGGAGCGCATCGTCGATTATCTGGCGCTGGTGGGCGACGCCGTGGATAACGTGCCCGGCGTCGCCAAGTGCGGCCCCAAGACCGCGGTGAAGTGGCTGACGGAATACGGCGATCTGGATACCCTCGTCGCCCACGCCCATGAAATCAAGGGTGTGGTGGGACAAAACCTGCGCGATCATCTCGGGTTTTTGCCGCTGGGCAAAAAGCTGGTGACGATTAATTGCGCGATTGCCGACCTGCCTGCGCCCAAAATGCTGACGCCGCAAGCGCCGGATGTCGAAACGCTGAAAACATTTTACGCGCGCTATGAATTTGTCGGCTGGCTGCGGCAGATGGCGGGAGAAACGGTGGAACCCGCGTCGCCGGTCAACGATGCCCCCGCCGCTCACCGTTCCTTCGCGTCGGAACCTGCCGGGCAAGCGCCCGAACTCATCACCGATGGTCGGCATCGCGTTGCCTATGAAACCGTGACGGACGCGGCTGCGCTGGAACGCTGGCTGTCCCGCGTGACCGCCGCGCCGCTCACCGCCGTGGATACGGAAACGACGGGGCTTGACCCCTTCGCCGCCCGTATTGTCGGCGTTTCACTCGCGGTCGCGGCAGGTGAAGCCTGCTACATCCCGCTCGCCCATCAGGGGCTGGAAACCGGAGAACAATTGCCGCTGGCGACCGTACTCGCCCGTCTAAAACCCTGGCTGGAATCGGCGCGGCATCTGAAGGTCGGGCAAAACATCAAGTACGACCAGCATGTGTTCGCCAACCACGGCATTCATCTCGCCGGCATCGCGCACGACACCCTGCTGCAATCCTACGTGCTGGAATCCGAGCGGGGGCACGACATGGATCAACTCGCCCGTCGTCATCTGGGCATCGTCACCATTCCCTATGCCGAGCTTTGCGGCAAGGGCGTAAAACAGATTGGCTTTGAGCAGGTGGCCATCGGCAAGGCCGCCGAATACGCCGCCGAAGACGCCGACATCACCTTGCGCCTGCACGAACGCCTGTTGCCGCAAATCAAGAATGACGCGGGGCTGGCGCGCGTCTACGAAAGCATCGAAATGCCCGCCCGCGAAGTCCTGTTCAAGATGGAGCGCACCGGCGTGCTGATCGACGCCGACCTCCTGCGCGCGCAGAGTCACACGCTGGGGCAGCAGATTCTGGCGCTGGAACAGGAAGCCCATGCGCTCGCCGGACAACCGTTCAATCTGGGTTCCCCCAAACAACTGGCGGAAATCCTGTTCGTCCGGCAGGGGCTGCCCGTGAAGAAAAAAACGCCCGGCGGCACGCCGTCCACCGACGAGGATGTGCTCTCCGAACTGGCGCTCGATTATCCCCTGCCCAAACTGCTGCTCGAACATCGCGGCCTGTCGAAACTGAAAAACACCTACACCGACAAATTGCCACGCATGATCAACCCCGCCACAGGGCGGGTGCATACGCATTTTTCCCAGGCCACGGCGATTACGGGACGACTGGCGTCTTCCGAACCCAATCTGCAGAATATTCCCGTGCGCACCGAAGCAGGCCGCCGCATCCGCGCCGCCTTCATTGCCCCGCCGGGCAGCCGGATTGTTTCCGCCGACTATTCGCAGGTGGAATTACGCATCATGGCGCACCTTTCCGAAGACGCCCGCCTGCTGGAAGCCTTCTCAAAAGGCGAGGATGTGCACCGCGCCACGGCAGCGGAAATTTTCGGCGTCAGCCCGCAGGCGGTGAGCGCCGACCAGCGCCGGGTCGCCAAGACCATCAATTTCGGCCTGATCTACGGCATGAGCGCCTTCGGCCTCGCCCGCAATCTGGGTCTGGAGCGCGGCACGGCGCAGCGTTACATCGAACGTTATTTCGCCCGCTATCCCGGCGTCGCCAACTACATGGAGCGCACGCGAGCAAAAGCGCACGCGAACGGGTGCGTCAGCACGCTCTTCGGTCGCCGCCTGACGCTGCCGGAAATTCACAGCAGCAACGCCAATCGCCGTCAGGCCGCCGAACGCGCCGCCATCAACGCCCCCATGCAAGGCACTGCCGCCGACCTCATCAAACTCGCCATGATTGCCGTGCAAAACCATCTGGAAGCCGAAAAGCTGCGCAGTCGTCTTGTCCTGCAAGTGCACGACGAACTGGTTCTGGAAGTCCCGGACGCCGAATTCGTCCGCATCCGCGCCGACCTGCCCCGCCTGATGAACGGCGTCGGCCAGTTACGGGCACCATTGCAGGTGGATGTGGGTCAGGGCGCGAACTGGGAAGCGGCGCACTGATCAGGGGACTGAGGACTGAGGACAGAAGACAGTCGTCATGCGGCGCAAGGTAGGACGGGATCGAAGAAACCGCCGTTGTTGACCTGCGGCGCAAGGTAGATACTGTTATCCCCGTCAAGCGCCATGGAGGGTGGGGTCAAATGGTGTGCGGGATTTGAGGACACCAAAGGCGACATGGATGAGTTTTCTCATCATGGCGCCGATGATCAGC
>JAISRR010000101.1 GCA_031273565.1 Zoogloeaceae bacterium
TCACGTTTTCAGAAGCACAGCGACGCCGAACTGGTTAAGACCGCCTACTGGCGCGGTGTCTGCGAGAAAGACCAGATTTTCCAGGGGAAAACCCCCGACATGTCCGCCTTCGACGCCAAACTTTCCGACCGCGCCGCGCTACAAAAACTTCCTGACGTTGCCGACCTGAAAGACCTGGAAATTCACCGCGCGAAAACCCAGGGCAGAGCGCGTGACGGCGATCACGGCCTGGAACTGTAAACGCCTTCCTTGTTGTTTTTTTCAGACGGCAATGGTCAGCGCCGGATCCGGCCAGACAAAACCCACCCGAATTTACCTTGACCGCGCACGGCGGAACACCCAGCGATTCCCTTCGCTGGCGGCGGGAACGTAAACGTAGCCTTCCGCGTCAAAATGCTTCAGGGCTTCCGGGTCGTCGATGCGGTTCTGGATGGCGTAGCGGGTCATCAGGCCGCGCGCGCGTTTGGCGTAGAAGCTGATGATTTTGTACTTGCCGCCCTTCCAGTCTTCGAACACGGGCTGAATCACCGCTGCCGCCAATTTTTGCGCCTGCACCACCTTGAAATATTCTTCCGAGGCGAGATTGACGAGCGTTGCGTCATCGCCGGAAGCGTCGAGCGCCGTCTGTACGGCTTGATGGAGACGGTCGCCCCACCAGGCGTAAAGGTCTTTGCCCCGGCGATTGGCGAGGCGCGTGCCCATTTCCAGACGGTAGGGCTGGATCAAATCCAGCGGTTTCAACAGTCCGTAGAGGCCGGAGAGTATGCCCAGATGCGTTTGCGCCCATACGAGGTCGGCGTTTTCCAGACTGGCGGCGTTCAGCCCGTCGTAAACATCACCCGCAAAAGCCAGCACGGACGGTTTGGCGTTTTCCGGCGTGAAGGGGCGCGACCATGTGGCGTAACGGGCAACGTTCAGGGCCGCCAGCGCGTCGCTCAGCGCCATCATACTGGCGACTTCGGCGGGCGTGAGTTTCCGTAGCTGTTCGATCAGGGCGGCGGCTTCGTCCAGCCAGTCGCATTGACTGTATTCGTCAATCTGCGGCGGCGTCTTGAAATCCAGGGTCTTGGCGGGAGAGATGAGCATGAACATGCGGGGATCAGAAATCAGGAATCAGGAATCAGGAATCAGGGAACAGGATTATTGCCCGAAGGCGCGACCACCGCAAAGGGTTGGCTGCTTGTATGATGTCAGCCTCATCGGGCGAAGGAGCGCAACATGAGGCAAGGCTGGAAAAAATTCGCGTTCGCGCTGGCGCTGTTCGTGGCGTTTTCCCCGCTGGCGTGGGCGGTGTGCGAGCGGCGTAACGCCGGGCACGGAGACAGCGACGATTTGAGTTCGTACTACGGCCTGGGCTGGTACGAAGCGGAACAGGGCAGATGGGGCGGTCAAATCAGCGTCATCGCGGACGCCTGGCCGGTTTATGTTCAGCGCCTCGTGGCGGAAAAGGACGGCTGCCCCTTGTATGTCCTGAAAAAATCCGGCAACAGGGAGAAGCCGGAAAACCAGTATGACATCATTCTTCCGGTGTTGCTGGATCGCATTCGGGTGGGTGACTGGCGCGGGGGCGGGGGTGATGCGCCGGAGGTATTTGTGCTGCCCGCTGAAGCTCGTCTCGGTTTTGTCGCTTACCGCAATGGCGTCGGCGTTCTCCTGAATAGTCGCGGCGAGCGTCTGATTTCTGACACATTCGATCAGTTCGAGAATGGATGGGCGGGATGGGCAAGAATGACCCGAAAAGAAGAGGCAACCTGGCTGTTCTTTTACGATGGTCGGCTGCGTCTGGCGCCGCGCGGGTATATCCGGGGGGGAGCTGGCGCCGACGAAGCGAGCGGCTATCGGGCGTTTGTTCTGGAAAAAGAGGGGCGGCAGTTTTCGACGCTTTTGCGCCTGAAGGATATGCGCGAAGTGATCCCCCCTTTCGTCGGGAATATGGGCGTGTTCGGTTTTCAGGGCAAACTTTTCAATTTCACAGCGGAAGAAACCGGGCAAGCCCTGCCGACCGGCATCTCCCTGCGTAAAGACAATTCATATGGAAACACGCTGCGGCGTTACCGGCTGTATGACAAAAACTGGGTTCCTCTGCTGCTGCCGGAATTTCACGATTTCGAGCTTCAGCCCACTGCCGATACCGTCTTTCTGGTTTTGTACAACTACATGGACATGAGTTGCCGTCTTTATGAAGAGCGCAGTCCCGGCGAACTCATGCCGACCATTGATTTGGCGCTGCCTTTTTCGCGTGGGAACTGCCCCCGGTTTGGTTCCGAAAACAGATTGTTTGCCCAGTATGCCGATACCGTGCTGATTTTTGCCAGGCAACCTCCGGTCAATTCCGCTGTCCTGATCGGGAGACTGCCCGGCGAATTTTTCGCCAGAACATACTATTCACAAACGAAAGTCTACACTGGAGACGGGCTGCTCGTGATCGTGAGGGTTGAGCGGAATGGCAAGCCGATGTACCGCGTATACAAAGAGACCGGCGAGCTTCTGCACGAACAATGGTTTGAGGACGCCGTGGATTTGGGTTGCGGCTTTCTCCGCGTAAAGCATGAGGGTGTCTGGTATTCGTTGAGGCACGACGGCACGCTGACGACGAAAATGTATTTTCCCTTCAGTTGCTAGGCTTCCCTGACATTCGTCTCCCGATGACCGATAATGCACGGCTTGTAGATGGAGCAATCCGGTATGAAAGCCTTGTTATTGACCAGCGACGTTGAGACGCCGGAATCCCTGTTGTGTGAGCTGGTGCGCCGGATTCGTCCAAAAAATCCGGAAAACATCGCCTACGCCAGCGAGCGTATCGCGGCGTTGTCCGTTACGCTGGAAACCTATCCCGCATTGCGTGGGCGGGTGCGGGAGGCGTTCTCGCAATTGTTCGCGACGCGACGGGCGGGATCCTTGTACATGAATCTCGGCATCCTGCCGAGTACGGGCTTTTTCTCGGAAACCTGGCGGCGCATTTCGCATCGCCTGTTGCCCGAAGTGCAGAATCCCGAAGAATTCCTGGGCGATATGCTGCAAAGCCTGTTCGACCACGAAACGGATGAAATCTGGGTCAGGGGGGTCGACAACGAGCTTTGGATCGGCCTTTTGCGCGCGCTGCATTTTGACGAAACAAATGCGCCCGATGCATTCAACCTGTCTCCCGACGCGCCGCCCGAAGCCTTGCCGGGCGGGGTATCCACGCTGCTGCACAGCTTGTGGCGGCTCTCCTACCAGATTACCGCAATGGGGTTCGACGCGGAGCTTTTGCGGCTGGATACCAATCTGGCGCGCACCGATTCGCCCTTTCTCGCGCAGAATCTGGAAACCCGCGCTTTTGTGGAATGCTGTCAGCAACACTGGCACGAGGACGCCGCCGCCACGGATGACGAAAAACAATTACTGGTGCTGTTTGATCAGTGCAAGGAGGCCATCGAGCGCATTCACCGGCGTTCCGTGCATGCGGGCACCAGCCTGCAACTCACTTACAAACTGCAATGCCTGCGCGACCACATCAGCCGTGCCGAGCAGCTCGCCACCATTGCCGGGGAATTGCAGCGGGAAAAGAGTCGGCAGACTGCGTATCCCGCCATCATCGCCCTGTTCAAGAATCTGGTTTTCGCCTCCTGCCGCAAGAACGACCTGCGTACCTTCTGGCGGCAGAATCTGGAAATCACCGCCCGGCGGGTGACGGAATACGCGGGCAAGGCGGGCGAGCACTACATCACCGAAACGCGCCGGGAATACTGGGGCATGGCGCGGGCGGCAATGGGCGCGGGCGCGCTGATTGCCATTATTGCCCTGTTGAAACTCATGTTGCACCGCTTCAACCTTGCGCCTCTGAACGAAATGCTGGCCTACGGCCTGAATTACGGTCTGGGTTTCGCCATGATCTACATGCTGGGTTTTACGATTGCGACCAAGCAGCCCGCCATGACTGCCAACGCGCTTGCGGCTTCCATCGGCGAAGCGCGCGGCAAGGCGCGCGACCTGGAAAACCTGATCAGCCTGATCGCCCGCACTACGCGCAGCCAGTTGATCGCCATTCTGGGCAATGTGAGCATGGCGATTCCCGTTGCCGTGCTCGTCAGCCTGCTGCAACTGCCCTGGCGCGATCAGCACGCCATTTCCATTCAGGAAGCGGATATCCTGCTTGCCGGGCATCATCCCTTTTTAAGCGGTTCGCTGTTTTTCGCCGCCATCGCCGGCGTCTGTCTGTTTTTATCCGGTCTGGTCGCCGGTTATTTCGACAATCTCGCCACCTACAACCGCGTTCCCCAGCGCATCAAGCAACTGGCCTGGGCCAATCGCGCCTTTGGCGCAACCAGAGTGGCGCGTTTCGCGGATTATGTGGAAGCTCATCTGGGCGCGATCGCCAGCAATTTTCTCTTCGGCGTCATGCTTGCTTTGGTCTGGAGCGCGGGGATGCTGCTCGGTTTGCCGCTGGACATTCGCCACGTCGCCTTTTCTTCCGCTTATCTGGGTTACGCGTTGGCAGGCTACGATTTTGCGCCCCCCTGGATCACCTTCGCCTGGGCGGTCGTCGGTGTGGCGGGCATCGGCCTCATCAATCTTGGCGTCAGTTTTTCGCTGACGCTGTTCGTTGCCCTGCGCGCGCGCGGCGTGACTTTTTCGCAGGGCAATCAACTGATGCGCGGGCTGGTGCGGCGATTGTTCCTGCATCCGAGGGATTTCTTCCTGCCGCCCAGGAAATCGGATGAACTGGTAAAATGACAAGTTTCCCCACAAAGGCAGAATCATGAAACGTTCCCGCTTCGGCGCCCGTGATCGTCTCTCCCGCGACGCTGCGGAACTCCAGCGCCTCGCCATCGGCATGGCCGAATCCGGCAGCCGTCTGGAAGACCTTTTCTGGGAAAGCCGTCTTTCCAGACATCTGCAAACCCTGATCGAAGCCGGGGCGGAAGATGATCTCAATGCGGCGCTGGATCGGCTGTACGAGTCCAATCCTTCCGCTTGCGACGAACTTGCCGGTACGGTGGAAGCGCAGGTCGAATCCTGCTCATTCGAGGCGGATGGCAAGCGCTGCGACGCGCTCCTGTTCGCCGCGCCCATCCTGGCCTGGTCGCGTTATTCCATTCCCGCCGCTTCCATTTCGGCGGCAAATCTGGTTCCGCTCAAGGTACAACTGGGCGCGCACCTGTTTGCTCATGAGGCGCGTCTGGCTGTCGTGGATTACCTGTTCAGCCCCGATCAGTTGCCGCGCAGCTATTGCGACACCCGCCAACTGCTGCGCGCGCTCTGCGAACAGGCGGTGCAGGGCGAAGACCTGCATCTGGATACGCAGGGATTGCCGGAAACCAACCGTTTTCTCTCCGACGTGCGCTATCTCGTCGGCGTCGTCATCGTGCCGCACGGCGCGCCTTTGTTTCGCTGGCATGAGCCGGATGGCGACCAGAGCGTGGCGCTTGCCGCCTGGGAAAAACAGGGCGCGCCCAATCTCGCCCCGCTGCTGACCGGCTGCGTCTACCAGCCGATGCTGGCAGGCGCGTATCACTTTGCCTGTCGTAACGCCGACCGCGCTTCCCGCTCCTACGCGATCAAGGCGTCGCTGGCTTTCCTGCAAACCACGCTGGGTCTGATGCCGGAAGAAACCCGCGCCGTCATCGCGCCTTGCTACGACCAGCGTCTGGAAGAATATCGTATCGGCCTCGCTCCCCGCGATCAGGACAACACGGTCTATCACGGCGTCGCCTGGGCCTTGCTGGGCGAAGAGGATGAACATACCGACATCCTCACCCAGATCGACGCCGTGCTGCGCGACTGCGGCCTGAAGGACATCGTAAATCTCGACCACAGAATGCCGATGGAATTCTGCGACGACTGCGGCGCGCCCCTGTTCCCGACCGCCGAGGGCGAACTGGTGCACGCCGAAATGCCGGATACGGCGGACGCGATTCCGCAGACCCTGCACTAAAAGCCTCCCTCGCCGAGGGAGGCGCCCCGAAGGGGCGGAGGGAGAGGTAGGCAAAGGTAGGACAGTATCGTAGAGCCTGCTGTCGTTGACCTGCGGCGCAAAGGTAGGGCGGTTTCTCCGAAACCGCCGTTGTTGACCTGCGGCGCTTTCGGAGAAAGCGCCCTTCCTAACCCATCCTACCTGAACCCGCCCAATCCAATCGGCGGGGGCAGGGCGATCCGGTTTTTTGAAGGAAACGACGATGAAAATTTTTCTGATCAATGGCGGCAAAGCCTTCGCGCATTCCGGCGGGCGCTACAACGAAGCCTTGCATGTCGCCGCCCTGAAACACCTTGGCGGCATGGGGCATTCGTTGCAGGAGACGCGGATTGACGCGGGCTATGTCGTGGAAGACGAAGTGGCCAAATACCTCTGGGCCGACCTCATCATTTACCAGATGCCCGCGTGGTGGATGGGCGCGCCCTGGAGCGTAAAAAAATATCTGGATGAAGTGCTGACCGCCGGACGTGGCAAGATTTACGCCAGCGA
>JAISRR010000122.1 GCA_031273565.1 Zoogloeaceae bacterium
ACGTGTCGATCACGGTGAAGCTGATTGCCCCGATCGCCATGGAAGAAGGTCTGCGTTTCGCCATCCGTGAAGGCGGTCGCACCGTCGGCGCGGGCGTCGTCGCCAAAATCATCGAGTAATACCCTCGCTCTTTTTTAAAACCCGGGGACGGGAATGCTTCCTGTCCCCCGCTCTTTGGAACCATCATGGCAAACCAGAAAATCCGCATCCGCCTCAAGGCTTTCGATTACAAGCTGATCGACCAGTCTGCACAGGAAATCGTCGAGACCGCCAAGCGCACCGGCGCGGTCGTGCGCGGCCCCGTGCCCCTGCCGACCCGCAAGCAACGTTTCGACATCCTGCGCTCTCCGCACGTGAACAAAACCTCGCGCGACCAGTTTGAAATTCGCACCCATCTACGACTGATGGACATCGTAGACCCCACCGATAAAACGGTAGACGCCCTGATGAAGCTCGACCTTCCCGCAGGCGTGGATGTGGAAATCAAGTTGCAGTAAGAAATTTTTCCGTACCCCAAAATTAAAAATCCCCGTGTAGGTGCGCGGGGATTTTTTGTGACCTGCTCATTCTGGATTAACCATTAAATGATACAGATTTGGGTTGCCTGTTCTTCCGTCGAATGACTACGGTTCCTGCAAGCTTGTCATGCCATCCTTGCTTGCGCGCATCAAAAGCAACCCAGATGATACCAAGAGCAAGTGGCAATGACGCCAGGAAATATGCGAAATAGCGGCCAATAAGCTGACCTATACTTGGTGCGTCACCTGTTGCCGCATCAACAATTTTTGCAGAAATAGCCATTTTTCCTGGGGTTGCCTGTTTTGTAACCCAAAACAAAATCACCACAACCGCCGGGAAAACCCACGATAGCAGGAAATCCATCGGACCTAGAATCAACCGCTCGCTGCTCCAGTATGACTCGCCGTAAAAGACGGTTAAAAGCGGCCAGATTATTACACCGAGCAAAAGCGTATCGATCAAGGTAGCGCCAACACGTGGCCAAAATCCGACATACTCGAGTTCTTCAGGTTGCATGTGTTTCTCCTGTGTGTTGAAGACAACCTCTTGATGGGTACACCACCGATTTTCGATGAAGTCATTCTATTATGGCTGTTTGTAACAAATCAACCGGATTGCTGTTTAATGCTGCGCTTTTTTGCCTCTGGAAGATTTTTCCTGAGCCGCCGCCCGGAGTTTGCTGTTCATTACACATCCATACAATCCCCTGACATCCAATCAACATCGAATGTTTTCGACTGATGCCAGCGCTGATCGTCAGTCGCGGCGTCGATTGCCTGCCCGCCGTTACCGGATTCCCGGCATCTGATTCAGTTTTTCCACCGCTTCCTTGATTTTTTCGGTTTCGTCCAGGCGCAGGAGGCGGCGGGCGAGGGGGGCGAGTTCGGCGACGTTGGCCTGGATGACGCGGCTCTTGACGCTCATGATTTGCGAAGGATGCATGGAAAAGAAGCGCAGCCCCAAACCCAGCAACAGGCGGGTAAAGCGGGCGTCGCCCGCTATTTCGCCGCAAAGCGATACCGGCACCCCGGCTTTCTCGGCGCTGGAGAGGGTGTGCGCGATCAGCATCACGACCGCCGGATGCAGCGGGTCATAG
The DNA here is from genome assembly GCA_031273565.1 of Zoogloeaceae bacterium. GTDB lineage: Bacteria > Pseudomonadota > Gammaproteobacteria > Burkholderiales > Rhodocyclaceae > Azovibrio. The sequence continues at coordinate 1,616 of JAISRR010000122.1, forward strand.
AGGCTTGCCACCTGTTCATCGCTGCGGTCGATGGCGAGGGTGTACTGGATCAGGTCATTGGTGCCGATGGAGAGAAAATCCAGCCGTTTGAAAAACATGTTGATGGCGAGCGCCGCGCCGGGGATTTCGATCATGCCGCCGATTTCGATGGCTTCATCAAAGGCGATTTTTTCTTTCCGCAGACTGGCTTTGGCCGTTTCCACCGCCGTCAGCGCCGCGTCGATCTGACGGGCGTGCGAGAGCATCGGGATCAGGAGTTTCACTTTGCCATAACGCGAGGCGCGCAAGATGGCGCGCAGTTGCATCTGGAACATCTTGGGTTCGACCAGCGACAGGCGAATGGCGCGACGTCCCAGGGCGGGATTGGTCGGTGTGCGCTGGGTGTCCGGCGTTTTGTCGCCGCCCAGGTCGAAGGTGCGGATGGTCACGGGCTTGCCATTCATGTCCTTGACCACTTTTTTGTAGGCCTCGAACTGCTCTTCTTCCGAAGGCATGTCGCCCCGTCCCAGAAACAGGAATTCGGTGCGGAACAGACCCACGCCATCGGCCCCGGAATCCAGCACGGCGCGGGTGTCGGAGGGCAGTTCGATATTGGCGAGCAGGCTGATGTCCACGCTATCCAGCGTGCATGCCGCTGCTGATTTCAGGCGTTTCAGCTTTTCGCGTTCGAGTTCCAGTTGTTCCTTGCGAATCCGGTACTCGTCCAGTATCTGTTCGTCGGGGTCGACGATCAGCACGCCACGCGCGCCATCGACGATCAGCGCTGCGCCGTCGCGAATCATGGCGCGGGCGTTGGCGAGGCCGACGATGGCGGGAATCGCCATGCTGCGCGCCAGAATGGCGGTGTGCGAGGTCACGCCGCCGACATCGGTGACGAACGCGGCGAAATGGTGTTCCTTGAACGAAACGGTGTCGGCGGGCGACAGATCATGCGCGACGATGACGCAGCTTTCTTCGGCCATGTCCCTGGCTTTACGCAGGGAGACCCGACCGGGACGCCCCAGCAGTTCCTTGATGATGCGCTCGCTGACCTGCAAGACATCGTATTTGCGCTCTTTCAGGTAGGGGTCATCGAATTGTTCGAACTGTTCAACCAGGTGTTCCATCTGCTGCACCAGCGCCCATTCAGCGTTGCACAGGCGTTCACGGATGATGCGCCGGGTCGCGCCGACGAGTTCCGGGTCGGCGAGAAAGAGTACGTGCAGGTCGATGAAGGCCATCAGTTCGCTGGGCGCGGTGGAAGCATGATCGTTGTGCGCCTTCAGGGCGAGCAATTCCGTGCGGACTTCATCCACGGCGCGGTCGAGACGGGCGATTTCCTTGTCCACCTGCCGGGCCGTGATGGTGAGGTGCGCCACTTCCAGGGTAGCGTGCGAGAGCAGCATTGCCCGTCCGATGGCGATGCCGCTGGAAATGCCGATGCCGTGCAGGGTGAAGCTCATTCCGCTTCTCCGAAGCGGTCGGCGATTAACTCGGTAATCGCCTGCATGGCCGCATCTTCGTCCCGGCCGGAAATTTCCAGTGTGACGCGCTTGCCGCAGCCTGCGGCCAGCATCATCACGCCCATGATGCTTTTGGCGTTGATGCGGCGGTCGTTGCGTTCCATCCAGATTTCGCTCTCAAAATCGCCGGCCAGTTGCGCGAGCTTGGCCGATGGGCGGGCGTGCAGACCCAGTTTATTGACGATTTCGACTTCCTGTCTTTGCATCAGATGTCCTTCAACATGTTGAGCACGCCATCGCGTGCGCCGCTGACCGCCTTGCTTACGGTGGTTTCCAGCCCTTTGCTGCGGTAGGTGAGCGCGCGCAGCAACATGGACAGGTTGACCCCGGAAACGCCTTCCACGCGCCCAGGTTCCAGAAGTTTCATGGCGACATTGGCGGGCGTCGCGCCGTAGATGTCGGTCATCACCAGCACGCCTTCGCCATCATCGACCTGACGCAACATGTGGCGGGCGAAAGGCAGGATGTCGAGCGGATCGTCCTGCGCCGCGATGCCCAGTTGCGCCAGCAGCGGCGGACGTTTGTTGAGCACATGGCAGGCATTCTGCACCAGAGCCTCCCCCAGTGTGCCATGCGTTACGAGCAAAATGCCAATCATGCGAATCCCGCCAATAAAAAGGGGTCATTCTAGCGCATCGGGGCTTGCGGGGATAAGCGGCAGGTAGGGCGCTTTCGGAGAAAGCGCCCTACCTGAACCTGCCCTACCTCCCATTTTCAAAGCGCCTGCGACATTCGCGTGTGCGATTGCCCTGAAGCGGCATCGGAGAAACCGTCCGACCTGTCGTTGAACCCTTACCCCGCATTTTTCAGTCGGGCAGTGGCGGAAATGCCTAATCTACCGTCTTGATATTCAACGTCTTGTCGACAAAATTGAGGCGTTTGTGCAGGGCTGCGGTGACTTCGATTGCGCCGTCGGCGTCAATGCGTAACACCTGTTCGAGGCCGAGTTCGCGGGCTGCTTCCCGCCAGCCTTTCGCTCCGGCAATGAAAACGGGTTTCGACAGCACATCCGAGCGCACGCCCGCGTCTGTGCCGGGGGGAATGAGCAGAGTCAGCGCCTGGGTATGTTGCGCGGGTTCGCCGCGTTGGGGGTCGAGCAGATGGCTGTAGCGTTTTCCGTCCAGTTCGAAATAACGCTGGTAATCGCCGGAGGTGCCGATGGCCTCGCCGTCGCGGAGTTCGAGCGTCGCCAGCGTGCCGGGGCGGCGCGGATGCTGGATGCCGATTTTCCAGGGCTTGCCGTACTTGTCGCCCAGCGCCATGACATTGCCGCCGATGTTGATGATCGCGTTTCTGATGCCCGCCGTTTTCAGCCGCGCCGCCGCCCTGTCCAGAGCGACGCCTTTCAGGTAACCGCCGAAATCGAGCGCCACCTTCGGATTGGCGCTGGAAACCGTGCGTCCCGCCAGATGCATTTGCATGATGGAGGCGGGGCGCGCGCGCCACTCGGCGATGGCGGCCGGGTCGGGCAATTGCGGCGTGAATTCGTCCGATTGAAAGCCCCAGAGCGCGATCAAATGACCGATGCCGGGGTCGAAGCGGTAGCGCGACTGCTGCGCGAGGTTTTGCACATCGGCGATGAAGCCCGCCATCTCCTCGCTGACTTCCAGCGACTTGCCCGCCGCGATGGCGTCATTGACGGCGGTGAGCGCCGAAGGCTGCCAGGCGTGGTAGTTGCGGTGCAATTCGTCAAAGTCGCGCAACACGGCGGCGGCAGCGGCGCGCGCCTCGCTTTCCGGCGCGTCGGCGATGAGAATTTCCACCCGCGTGCCGAAAACGAAGGATTCCTGGGTCACGATGGGTTTTGAGCAAGCGGCGGTCAGAAGACAGAGGACAGAAGACAGAAGACAGAGGGTGATGCGCCATTTATTGACGCCACCCGGTCGCGTCGTTTTTTTACGCATCATGCGGCCTCTGTCATGGGTTCTGTTTCTTTGATTGTCTCGATTTCCAGCGCGGCGGCGAGGGCGGCCAGACGGCCAACGACGCCATAGGCGTAAAAACGGTTGGGCGGCGCGTCCGGGGTTTCCGCGTAGTCCGGCAGATTGCAACCGGTTTCGAACGCCAGAGGCTCGAATTCCATGCCCGGCGCGTTCAGGTTTTCGTCCTTTCCGCGCGCGGTGTGGACGCGATAAAAACCGCCCACCACGTAACGGTCGATCAGGTAAATCACCGGTTCGGCCACCGCGTCGCGCACGGTTTCGAAGGTGTGTACGCCTTCCTGCACGATGACCTCGGACACTTCCAGTCCTTCCTTCACCACGCTCATCTTGTTGCGCTGGCGGCGGTTCAGGCCGACGATTTCGCTCGCGTCGCGCACCGTCATCACGCCCATGCCGTAAGTGCCCGCATCGGCCTTGACGACGACATATGGCGTTTCCTTGATGTCATATTCCCGGTATTTGGCGCGAATCCGGTCGAGCAACTGGCCCACCGCATCCGCCAGTTTTTCTTCGCCCTGACGGGCATGAAAATCGAGCCGGGTGCAGGCGGCGAAATACGGGTTGATGCACCAGGGATCGATATCAATCAGGTCGGCGAATTCGCGGGCAACCTGATCGTAAGCGGCGAAATGCCGGGTCTTGCGGCGGCTCGCCCAGCCTGCCTGCACGGGCGGCAGCAGGATTTGCTCGTTCAGCCCCCGCAAAATGGGCGGCACGCCTGCCGACAAATCGTTATTCAGGAGGATTGCGCAGGGAGAAAAATCCGCGAGTTCCAGACGATTGCCGCGCCGCGTCAGCGGTTCCAGCAGCAGGGACTGGCCGTAAGGCAACTCAATGCGAATCGGCGCGGCGACATCCGGCAGCAGGGTGCCCAGACGCACTTCCAGCCCGGTCTGGCGCAGGATGGCGGCCAGTTGCGCGACGTTTTGCAGGTAAAAGGCGTTGCGGGTGTGGTTTTCTGGAATCAGCAACAGCTTGCAGGCCGCCGGACAGAATTTTTCCACCGCGCTCATCGCGGCCTGCACGCAGAGCGGCAGAAACGCGGGATTCAGGTTGTTGAAGCCGCCGGGAAACAGATTGGTGTCGACCGGCGCCAGCTTGAATCCGGCGTTACGCAGGTCACAGGAAGCATAAAACGGCGGCGTGTGTTCCTGCCAGGAGGCACGAAACCACTGTTCGATGGGCGCGCTCTGCGTCAGAAAGCGGCGTTCCAGTTCCAGCAGCGGGCCGGAAAGCGCGGTAGTGAGTCTGGGGACCATGTTGTTTAAAGTTATTCGGCAATCGGGTGTCAGGAATCAGATGTCGGGGCATGCAGAAAGATTAAATATAGTCTTTTTACGGGGCAGGACAAAGCGTTCAGGGTTGTATTTTATCGCGCGGCATGCCGGCGCGCCGCCGTTCCCGCCATCCCTGCCGGAATGCTGTCGCCGCCGCCCACAGCAGCAGCGCGCCCAACAGGGACACGCCGGCGGCGGGGATGGCCGTGAGCGTTGCCAGGAGGTGGATTTTTCGTTCCAGCAAGGCTTCTTCCGGCGCGTGCGGATTCACCCACGCCCACGCCTTGCGTCGGAAAAGAAGTTCCTCGTAAGCCGCGCGCGCGGCTTCGGCGTTGCCCATGCCGCGATACAGGCCATAACGATGGGAACGATAGGCGACGCCATCGACACGGTAGGCGTATTGCACCTGTACCCGCACCCCCTGAAGGTCCTGCGCCAGACTCACGGTTTCGATTTTCGCCATCACCTGCGGCCAGTTCCGGCTGCGCCACGCGTCGTAACACGGCCCAAGGGCCAACTGCCAGACGCCCAGCGCGCCGCCGGCCAGCATCACGACAGCCAGCAGCACTAATCCTGCCCGGGTCAGAAAACGACCGGCAGCGGTTTCGGTATTGGGGACGAAAAGCGGCACGGTTGCGGCGTCGGCGTGTCAGGGCGCGTGGGCGAATCATCCGCGCGCGGCAAAAATCCGGCGCATGCGTTCGGCGTCTTCCGGGGTGTCCACGCCGGGCGGCAGGGCGGCGTCGACCGGCAGGACGTGAATGCGGTAGCCGTGCCAGAGGGCGCGCAGTTGTTCCAGCGACTCAAAGGTTTCCAGCGGCGAGGGCGCGAGTCCGGCGTAGGCGCGCAAGAAGTCGGCGCGATAGGCGTACAGACCGATGTGGCGCATGGCGGGCAAATCAGGCGGCAAAAATGCTGGCAACCCCGCGCGATGCTCCGCGAAAGCGTTACGCGCATAGGGAATGGAGGCGCGTGAAAAATACAGCGCGTCGCCGTTGGCGCGGCAGACGACCTTGACGATATTGGGATTGAAAAATTCGGCGGCGTCGGTCAGCGGGTGCGCCAGCGTGGCGATGTCCGCGCCACTCGTGTGCAGGCATTCGGCGACGCGGGCGATGCAGTCCGGCGGAATCAGCGGCTCGTCGCCCTGTACGTTGACCACTGGCGTATCTGCCGCCCAACCGGCCTGCGCCGCCACTTCCGCTAGGCGATCCGTGCCGTTCGGGTGATCCTCGCGCGTCAGCATGGCGTGCAGGCCGGGAATGTGTTGCGCGCGCACGGCGGCGAGGATGTCCGCGTGGTCGGTCGCCACCAGCACTTCCTCCGCGCCGGACAAGAGCGCCTGTTGGGCAACGCGCACCACCATCGGTTTGCCGCCCAGGTCGATGAGCGGCTTGGCGGGCAGGCGGCTCGATCGGTGGCGGGCGGGGATGACGACCTTGAAGGGTCGCACGTCAGTATTCTTCGGGCGTCAGGGGGCGCGCTTCTTCTTCCAGCATCACCGGGATGCCGTCCTTGACGGCGAAGGCCAGTCGGCAGGGTTTGCAGATGAGTTCCTGTTCGGGTTTTTTGTACAGCAACTCGCCTTTACACAAGGGACAGACGAGAATATCAAGCAGTTTGGCGTCCATTTTTCAGTTTCTCCAACAAAAGTTCGATCAGGGCGGGCGGCAGTTGCGCCGTTACCGGCAACACCCAGGCGTCGGGTAGATTGAATGCAGCGCATTTTACGCCATCCTTTTCTGTCATCAGGACGACTTCGCCGGGGGGAAAGGCGAGATCAGCGGGCTGATAGGCGTGGTGGTCGGGGAAGGGATGCGGGATGAATTCCAGTCCCAGGCGTTCGAGGCTGCGGAAAAATCGTCCGGGATTGCCGATGCCCGCCACGGCGTGCAGTTTTTTCCCCGCCAATTCAGCGGCGGTGACGCGCAGGGCGGGATTGTTCAGGCCATAAAAATCCCCCGGCGCGAGTTGCATGCAGAAATTGGGCACGGCATTCCGCGCGAGTGGCGCGGACACGCCGTTGAACACGATGGCGTCCACCTTGTCGAGCCGCGCTGCCGGTTCGCGCAGCGGCCCCATGGGGAGCAGATGACCGTTGCCGACGCCGCGTTCGTCGAAGACCGCGATTTCCACATCGCGCCGCAGCCGGTAATGTTGCAGGCCGTCATCAAAGAGCAGCAGGTCGACTTCCGGGTGCGCCGTCAGCAGGGCTGCGCCCGCCGCCGCGCGGTCGCGTCCCACCCAGACCGGCAGGTTGCCGCGCGTCGCCAGCAACACGGGTTCATCGCCGACTTCAGCGGGGAGGGAATACGGGAAAACGGGCTGCGGCGCGTCACCCCGGCGACCCTGCCGACCATAGCCCCGGCTGACGATGCCCGGTCGCCATCCCGCCGCATACAGACGTTCCGCCAGCGCCAGCACGAGCGGCGTCTTGCCCGCGCCGCCGACGGTGATATTGCCGACGACAATGACCGGCACGGGCAGGGCGATGGAAGGGAGCAGGCCAGAGCGATAAGCGCCGCGCCGCAAGGCGGCGAGGGTTGCGAACAGGAAGGCGAACGGCGTCAGCAACAACAGCGCCGGATGCAGGGAAAAGAATCCGCTGCGTTGGCGCCACGCCGCCAGTAGCCACGCTTCCATGCGATTAACGGGACGCGGCAGGCGCGCTCTGGATGGTGAAAGAGATGCGTGGATAACCTGCTGTCTGGGCGGCCTGCATGATGTCCACGACACTCTGGTGAGTGGCCTTGGCGTCGGCGCTGATGATGACCACAGGGTCGGTTTTCCCTTCCGCCGCCTGTTGCAAGGCTTCACTGATGAAATGCACGTCACTCGCCTTCAGGGGTTGCTTGTTCACCAACACCTGCCCGGTGGCGGTTACGGCCACTTCGATCTCGTTCGGTTCGGCGCTTTGCTGTTGCTCGGCGTCGGCGGATGGCAGGTTGATCTCCAGACCGGCGAAACGGGAATAGGTTGTGGTCAACATCAGAAAAATGATGACCACCAACATCACGTCGATCAACGGAATCAGGTTGATTTCCGGCTCTTCGCTACGCACGCGGGAAAAATTCATGGTTGCCCTTTTCGGTATTTTCCGGCCTGATGGTTAATCGGCGCGCTCGCCGTGCAGCACTTCCACCAGACGGATGGCCTGCTGTTCCATGTCAATCACGAAGCCGGACACCAACGCCCGGAAATGTCGCCAGAAAATCATGCTGGGGATGGCGATGAGAATGCCGAAGCCGGTGTTGTACAGTGCCGTGGAAATGCCATGCGCCAGCGCGATCGGGTCGGAATTGCTGACGCCCTGCGCGCCGAACATTTCGATCATGCCCACCACGGTGCCGAACAGTCCCATCAGGGGCGCGATGGAGGCAATGGTGCCCAGTGTGGTGAGGTAATGTTCCAGATGGTGCGTGACCGAACGTCCGACCTCCTCAATGGTTTCCTTCATCACCTCACGGGAGGCGTCACGATTCCGCAGTCCCGCCGCCAGCACGCGTCCCAGCGGCGAATGCGCCTCCAGATTACGCACCATCTGGGGGGTGATGGATTTGTTGCCGACTTCGCTCAATACCTGTTGCAACAGGCCGGAAGGCACGATACGGCTCCGGCGCAGGGCGATGGAACGTTCAATGATGAGCGCCACCGCAATGATTGAGGCGAACAGTAAAGGCCAGATCGGCCAACCCGCATCCTTGACGATTGTAAACACGCAACCTCCACTGGTTTTCAAAATAGCGGGCTATTGTACGTCAGGTAAGCGACAGTGGAAAAATTATGCGAGGGGCAGAAGACAGAGGGCATAAAGCCACCGGCGCTACGCGCCGCTGATTCTGGAAGTGTCGGCGCAGCCGACGGAAGGCGCGGGTTCAGGCCGGATGGGTTCGGGTAGGGCGATAGCGAAGAGCGCGCCGCAGGTCAACAACGGCGGTTTCGGAGAAACCGCCCTACCTAACGGCGGTATCGTAGATACCTGCCAAAAACCGGGGTTTGTTTTGCATTTCGGCTTAGAATGCGAACCCGATAATCATCGGGCAGGCTTGACATCATGAAAAATCTCAATGGCACAGCACAACCCGCACGGTGTCCAGTGGCTTTGGCTTTGGCGCTGTTTTCCGTTTTTCCCCTGAATGCGGCAGCGCAATCGCAATGGGGCCTCGCGCCCGCGACCACGGTGAACGCCACGCAAATCAACTTTGCGGGGCATGAGTGGGTAGTGATTGGCAATGAGCATAAAGACATTTACACAAACGACGGGGCTTACGGCGGCGGCCTCACACAACCATCGGGCAGCGTCACGCTGCTGTTAAAGAGCGATGGGACGGCAAATCTTGAAGCGGGGGGCGGTTTTGGCGGTGTTCTTCCATTCCGCGATAACGGCAACACATGTGCTGGTTCGTATGCCGGAACATGTAATACTGACCCGACTGAATACAACGACAGCACCTTGCAAAACAGGATGGAAGAGATCGCAAACGCTCTTCCCGGCAAAGAGCTGGGTGTCATCAATACACGGGATTTAGCGCCGATTACAGGGGCTTACGCAAGCAATCTGGCGGATTTGAATGAAAATGACGGCATCAATGGCGCTGTGGTAGCCGATCAGAAACTCTGGGCGCTTTCCTACCCGGAATGGGAAGCCGTTAATGACAAAGGCGTGAGAAGTTACCCTTCTTCGTGGTGGCTTCGCTCGCCGGACAACATCTTCGACCACCTCGCCCTTGCCGGGCGGTCTGGCGGCGACTACTACTACTACTACTTCGTCGATTATCCGGCGTTTGTTGTCCGCCCTGCTTTCAATTTAAATCTGAACCCTGTCCTCTTCACCGCTGAATCCTCCCGCGTCGCGGGCGCGGGCAAATCTGCCGTCACCGCAGGAGGCGGCTACCAGTCAGCGGCGCAGCCGACGACGGGCGCGATGAAATTTACCTTCCTTGATCCTGGCATCGCTACGCCCACGCTGACCCTGAAATCCACCCCGCTGGCGTTCGACTTCGTTGGCGCGCCCACCGGCGTCAACCGGTATGTTTCCGGGTTTTTGTACAACAGCACGAGCAATGCGGGTTTCTACGCCAAATACGCCGACACCAGCAGTTCATCGACCGGCAGCTTCAACGCCGCAGGCACGTTTGCCGATGGCAGCTACACCCTGCACATTTTCAGCGAAGAAGCCAACGGCGACCTGTACAGCGACTTCGCCAGCCCATCGGTGGAGTTCACCTTTGACGTGGTTTCCGGCAGCGTGCAAAACCTCACTTTGACCACCACCGGCGCGGCGCGTAGCATCGCCGATTGAGCCTCCTTCTCCGGGGGAAGTGTCGGCGCAGCCGACGGAAGGCGCGGGTTCAGGCCGGATGGGGTAGGGCGCTTTCTCCGAAAGCGCCGCAGGTCAACAACGGCGGTTTCGGAGAAACCGCCCTACCACAATCGCGTGGCGATACGTTCAGGTAACTTTATTGCCCCCCCGTCCCCGGTCTTCTGTTCTCCGACTGGATGCCCGCGTGTTTTTTGCGTCTTTTTCGGGTATTTTTCCGTCCCTGTTCCACTAACCTGTGTTTTCCATGTTTTACAACATGCCCATTCGCTACGTCGAACCCGTCTATCGTCCGCCCAGCGAGGCGGAATCCCTGATACTGCCGCTCACTGACGGTTGTTCGTGGAATCGCTGCACCTTCTGCGAGATGTATACCGCGCCGCAAAAGCGTTTTCGGGCGCGTGACGAAGCGGAAGTGCTGGCGGGCATTCGCGCGCTGGGCGAGCGGGGGGCGGATATCCGCCGCGTCTTTCTGGCCGATGGCGACGCCCTTGTGTTGTCTACCCGGCGTTTGCTTGCCGTACTCGCCGCCATCCGCGAACATCTGCCGCAGGTGCGCCGGGTTTCCAGCTATTGTCTGCCGCGTAATGTGCGGAAAAAAAGCGTGGAAGAATTGCGCGAACTGGCGGACGCCGGCCTGAAACTGGTCTACGTGGGTGCGGAATCAGGCGACGATACGGTGCTCGTCCGGGTGAACAAAGGCGAAACCTTCGCCAGCACAGAAGAGGCGCTCCTGAAACTGGGCGCGGCGGGCATGACGCGCTCGGTGATGATTCTGAACGGTCTGGGCGGACAGGCGTTCAGCGCGGCGCACGCCCGCCATTCCGCCGATCTTGCCAATGCCGTGCAGCCGGAATATCTGGCGGTTCTGGTGGTCAGCTTTCCCCTGGGCGAAGCGCGGTTTCGTGCGACTTTTCCGGAATGGGAGCCACTGGAAATTCCCGGCCTGCTGGCCGAAATGGCGCAATTCATCGACCGCCTTGTCTTGCAACGCACCGTATTCAGAAGCGACCACGCGTCCAACTGGCTCTCCCTGCGCGGCAACCTGCCGACGGACAAGGAAACTCTGCTGGCGCAACTGCGCGCCGCCATCGCCCACCCGGAAAACGCCCCCCTGCGCCCGGAATGGGCGCGCGGATTATAGTTCGGGGAACAGAAAAGTGACCGGCGTTGCGCGCCGCGATAAGATGTGACAACTCCACGCCCTCTGACGGCTTCGCCCCCCTTCCCGGAGGTGCTTGTAATGCCTCCCGCTCCGAGGGTGGCCGCGCGTAGCGCCGGAGGGCGTGGCCTTTGATTTCTGACCCCTGATCCCCGAATGTTCCAGACCCAAATCGACCTCTCTGCCCGCAATACCCTGACGCTGCCCGCGCGCGCCGAATTTTTCGCTGCCGTCGACAGCGTTGAACAACTGGCGGCGTTGGCGCGGCATCCTGATCTTGTCGGACGACGACGCTTTGTGTTGGGTGGTGGTTCCAATCTGGTGCTCACCGGAGATTTTTCCGGCCTCGTTCTGCACATGAATCTCAAGGAGAAAAGTCTGGCGGGCGAAGATGGCGAACATTATTACGTCGCCGCCGCCGCCGGGGAAAACTGGAGCGATTTCGTGCGCTGGACGCTGGAACAGGGCTGGCCGGGGCTGGAAAATCTTTCCCTCATTCCCGGTACGGCGGGCGCTGCGCCCATCCAGAACATCGGCGCTTACGGGGTGGAAGCCGGAGATTTTCTGCATCTTGTCGAGGCGCTGGATCTGGACGCGGGGCGTCCCTGCAAATTCAGCATCGACGATTGCGCGCTGGGCTACCGGGAGAGTCTTTTCAAGCGCGAGGGCTGGCATCTTTCCGGGCGTTACGCGATTACGCGGGTGATTTTCCGGCTGCCCAAACGCTGGCGACCGCGCGCGGCCTATGGCGAACTGGCGGCGGAACTGGTGCGCGCGGGCATTTCGCAACCCACACCCGGAGAGATGGCGGCAGCCGTCATTGCCCTGCGCCAGCGTAAGCTGCCCGACCCGGCAGAGTTCCCCAACGCGGGCAGCTTTTTTCAGAATCCCATCGTCAGCGCCGAATTCGCCGCCGCGCTGGGCGAAGCGCATCCGGGCCTGCCGCGCTATCGGGAGGCCGATGGTCGCGTCAAGCTCGCCGCAGGCTGGCTCATCGAACAGACGGGGTGGAAAGGGCGCAATCTGGGGCCGGTGGGCATGTACGAAAAACAGGCGCTGGTGTTGGTCAATCGCGGCGGCGCGACCTTCCGCGATGTGCAGAATCTCACCCGCGCCGTGCGCGAAGCGATTCTGGCCCGCTTCGGCGTCAATCTCGTGCCGGAACCCGTATTTCTCTGAGGCGTGCGCGCTGCTTTGCGCCTTCGGCGTTCAGACGCCTGACCAAGGCGGATTTCCGGGCTGAACGCACCGCTGTGCAGTGACGTAGGTAGGGCGGTATCTACGATACCGCCGTCGTTGACATGCGGCGCGCTCGGAGAGCGCGCCCTACCAAAATGCCCTACCAAAGCGGGGGTGAGGTTTGTCAGCAGCTTCTGCGCCTTCGGCGCTATTTCCTCGCTGTCTGGCAGTGTTGTCGCCAACGACGCAGCACATCGACAAACCCCCGGTCGGCGCGTTGCGAGACCAGACCCAGCGGAGAATAGCCCTTGCGGCTGGCGCGTTCGAGCAGGATGCCCATCAATACGATGGAAATCAGCATGTTCTGCCAACTGACCAATTCCCATTGTCCGCGCCAGACGATTTCAGTGTGCGCATTCCACGGGCCGAGGTAATAGAGTCCCCACAAATCATCCGGCGTGCTGCCCCGCGACCCCAGCAAATCGCAGAGGAAATGCAGATGCACGTTGATGAACGCCGCTGCCGCAACCCGCAGCCGATCATGCGCCAGCAGGGCGGCGATCAGGGCAAACACCAGCGCCGCCGTAATGCCGTGACCATACAAACGGTGCCATGCCTGATAAAAATTGGTTTCCGGCCACCCGGCCAGTTGGTTGAAGAGGTCGATGAGAATACCTGCCCCGTCCAGATCAGGCGCAAGCCCCGCAAGACAGACAATGGCCCGGTCGCGCCGGTTACGCAGGATGGCTTCAAACCCCACCCACCCGGCCATGAAGTGCGTGATGGGACTCATGTCGACCGTGGCGTTACGCCAGCCTTATCACTGAAAACGCACCTGATAGTCCAGTGTGGTCTTGCCGCCGGCGGGAACAGGGATTTTCCAGAGCGCGGCCTGGGATGAAGGCTTTTCGTGCGGATGGCTTTCCTTGAGAATTTTCCATTGCCCGAACAATGTTTCGACAAAAACGACGTTGATGGCTTCGGTTTTGGCATTGGCGAGTTCAAGCCGCAGCGTGGCTTCCGTCACGTTGCGGGAAACCCGCCGGAAATTCACGCGCTTCCAGCGGGCCGTCACATCAAAGGCCGTGCCCAGCTTCAAGCGCACGGTTTCGTTTTTGGGCGTATGGTCAATTTCATCCTCGCCGGAAAACTGGCTTTGGCCGCGTGCGTCGTTTTTGTAGACGCGGACAATGCCCTTGGGCAGAGGAATGCCCAGATCGCCCTCCCGGTTATCAAAGCTGACCACCACGGCGACAGGGTGTTTTTCGCCATCTTCGGGAAATGAATCGTCCGTTTTGTGGAACCATCCAAAATCGTCATGCTGAACGCGGTATTCCTTACGCACGGGAATGTTCGCAGCGGAAAGCAGCGCCACCTGCTTGGTCTGCTGGTCGCGCAACGTGGTCGGGCGGGCAAGGGTGTAGAGGTGATATTCAAAAAAGCTTTCTTCCTGCACGAGAGGCGCGGCGCGTTGCCTGACAGCGGTTTCGGCCGCATACATTGGCTCCGCAGCGGGGGGCGGCTTGACCCGATTCGGTTCGCCCGCGACCAGTTGCAATTGCGCGTTTTCAAAACTCGCGCCGCTCTGGTTGGTCAGCGTCACCCAACCCGCGAGATTCAGTGTTTGTTCATTATCGGCCAGGGTGGCGACGTAATCGGCCCGCCAGTTGAAGCCTTCGCTCAAATAGGAGAGCGCGGCGCGTTGCCGGCCCGCTTTTTCGGCATCGAAATCGACAATCAGGGTAGGGCGGTCGCGCAGGTTGGGCGGCAGTTCGCCGTAGGCGATTCTGGCGTTCTCCGGCAGGCCGGTTTCAATCCGGTCGGGATAGCGCAGCACCACGCCCTTGTTGTGCGCCAACACCTCGGCGGTTTCGCGGCGCTCCGCGCCATCGGCCTGGCTTTTGTGAATCACCGTGACGGATTTGCCGACATATTTATCCAGTAATTTTTCCGGCGTGAGCAGATCGAAATCGAAATTTTGTTCCAGCAGGGAAAACGCATCCCCCGAAAGGCTGGAGAAACTGGCGGTTTCCGGCTGGATGCGCGCCGGGACTTCGCGCAGCGCAAGGCGATTGAACCCGGCGCGCACATCAATTTCCCGCTCCTCACGAATCAA